>NZ_BAAGSM010000062.1:0-688 GCF_054782435.1 Nocardia thraciensis | reverse complement strand
AAGACGTCGTGGAGGCCCGAACCCACTTAGGTTGAAAACTGAGGGGATGAGTTGTGGGTAGGGGTGAAAGGCCAATCAAACTCCGTGATAGCTGGTTCTCCCCGAAATGCATTTAGGTGCAGCGTCGCGTGTTTCACTCTGGAGGTAGAGCTACTGGATGGTCTAGGGGGCCTACAAGCTTACCGAAATCAGCCAAACTCCGAATGCCGGGGTGTGAGAGCGCGGCAGTGAGACTGCGGGGGATAAGCTTCGTAGTCGAGAGGGAAACAGCCCAGATCGCCGGCTAAGGCCCCTAAGCGTGTACTAAGTGGAAAAGGATGTGGGGTCGCTGAGACAACCAGGAGGTTGGCTTAGAAGCAGCCACCCTTGAAAGAGTGCGTAATAGCTCACTGGTCAAGTGATCCTGCGCCGATAATGTAGCGGGGCTCAAGTACACCGCCGAAGCCGCGGCACTCAGACATGACATCCGCCTGGCCTTTCGGGGTTGGGTGCAGTGGTCTGGGTGGGTAGGGGAGCGTCCTGCAGCCAGGGAAGCGACAGTGTGAACTAGTTGTGGAGGCTGTGGGAGTGAGAATGCAGGCATGAGTAGCGAAAGACGAGTGAGAAACTCGTCCGCCGGATGACCAAGGGTTCCTGGGCCAGGTTAATCCGCCCAGGGTGAGTCGGGACCTAAGGCGAGGCCGACAGG
>NZ_BAAGSM010000061.1:0-837 GCF_054782435.1 Nocardia thraciensis | reverse complement strand
CTGCCGTGCGCTGTGCGCGCACGGAATCCAGATCGCGCCGCGGGCCTACCGCAAAGCCCGTCGTCGGCCACCGTCGGCTCGTGACATCGCAGATGCCTACGTGGAGAACGCCTTACGGGATCTCACAGGGAAACCGGAGGAAATGTACGGGCGCCGCAAGATGACCCGTTATCTGCGCCGCCAGGGCCACGAGGTGGCGTTCTGCACGGTCGATCGGATCATGCGCGAACTCGGCATGAACGGAGCCGTGCGGGGCCGCAAGCTGCGCACCACGATTCCCGCCAAGGACGGCGTGCGAGCCGGGGACAAACTCAACCGGGATTTCACCGCCGATGCGCCGAATCTGGTGTGGGTGGCCGATTTCACCTACGTCTCCACATGGACCGGCTGGGCGTATGTGGCGTTCGTGTTCGACGCCTACTCCCGTGCGATCGTCGGCTGGACCGCCTCGGCCACCCGAACGACCACGCTGGTGTCCAAGGCACTCAACATGGCTGTGTGGCGGCGTGACCACTACGGGCACCCGATCGAGCCCGGCCTGATCCACCACAGCGACGCCGGGTCGCAGTATACTTCGGTGAAGTTCACCGAATCCCTTGCACTGCAGGGGCTCTCGGCGTCGATAGGCTCAGTTGGGGATGCCTATGACAACGCGCTAGCGGAATCGATCATCGGACTTTTCAAGACCGAAGTCGTACACCGGCACGGCCCCTTCCACACACTCGCCGAGGTCGAGTTCGCGCTCACGGAATGGTGCGACTGGTACAACAACGCCCGTCTGCATTCCCGGCTGAACTACCTCACCCCGGCCGAATACGAAGCCGCGTACTACTCTCA
>NZ_BAAGSM010000060.1:0-754 GCF_054782435.1 Nocardia thraciensis | reverse complement strand
GGACGACGAGTGTTTGTGCTCATGACGGCCTCCTGACCGCGAAATCGGTGGTGGAACGAACGAACCGGGACGGGGCCGGCGGCGGCAGCAGCGTCAGCTGTCCGCTGGTGGTGCCGCGGGTGAGCATGCGGTCGATGACACCGACATCGACGACCTCGGCTTCGAGGGCGCGGCGGCAGGCGTCGTCGACGACGTCGGCGCCGTGGCGGCGCACCAGCCCGAGCAACCGGTAGACCTGCCGCATCTTCGTCCAGGGCAGCGGATGGTCGAGCACCGCCGCCGCATAAGCGCCGACATGCGGGCCGTCGGCTTCTGCCTTGCGCTGCAACGTATTCAGATCCCGCATCGCATAGGCGGTCAGCTCGCTGGGCAGATCCGCCGGATCGGTCTGCCGACGACCGGCAGGCACGCGAGCATGGACCTTGATCAGCTCGCCGCGGAAGTAGAGCTTGACCGTGGCCGTGTCGACGCGAGCGGTCAACCGTTGCCCGACCAGATCGCCGGGAATGCTGTAGAGGGCCTTGGCGATCTGAACATGCCTATCCGGGGCGACCTTCGGATTCACCCAGGTCGGGATATCGAATACCGTGTCGGGCAACGGTTTCAGCTTCGGGTGCTCGTCGCTGGCGAACACCTCGGCCGGGCGTAATCGAGTGGTGCCGTGGATCCGCATGCCCGCGGTCTCCCGGCACCACCGCGCTGCGCGTTCGCGGCAGTCATCGAGATCCCGGAACTGTTCTCCGGCAAAGAAATT
>NZ_BAAGSM010000059.1:0-807 GCF_054782435.1 Nocardia thraciensis | reverse complement strand
TCGAAAAGATCCGCAGCATACGTGAAGAACCCACCGATACCCGCCGGACGACCATCCTCGTCATAACCATCCGCAACGATCAAATGCAAATCGAACTGCGACACATCCAGATCCGCCGGCACCCCATCCACACTCAAACCAGGCAACTCCACCGCGGTACGCGCCAGATTCTGAAACGACAACCCAACCTGAAACAACGGATGATGCGCCGTCGAACGCGGCGGATTCAACACCTCCACCAACCGCTCGAACGGAATATCGGCATGAGCAAACGCCTGCAGATCCGTCTCCCGCTGCCGCACCAACAGATCCGCGAACGACTCCCCACGATCCAGCCGCGTCCGAAACACGACCGTATTGACGAACATCCCGATCAAATCATCGAGTTCCGCCTCGCCACGACCCGCCACCGGAGTACCCACCGCGATGTCGTCACTCCCGGACAACCGCGCCAACAACACCGCCAACGCGCTGTGCACCACCATGAACAGCGTCGCGCCGTGCGCCCGCGCCAACTCACTCAGTCCCGCATGCGTCGCGGCGTCGACGCGGAAGTCGACCCGCCCACCGCGCAGGGTCGCGACGGCAGGACGCGGCCGGTCCGTCGGCAACTCCAACAGATCCGGCAACCCAGCCAACTCCCCACGCCAATACGCAACCTGCTGCGCCGCAATCGAACCCGCATCCGACTCCACCCCCAACACCGCACGCTGCCACACCGCAAAATCCGCATACTGCACCCCCAACGGCACCCACCCCGGCGCCACACCCACAACCCGCGCCGCATAGGCAGTCATCACATCACGC
>NZ_BAAGSM010000058.1:0-914 GCF_054782435.1 Nocardia thraciensis | reverse complement strand
CGAGCGGGCGTAAGGAACACAGCGCTCGACGCGCGGCTTGTCCTGCGGGCTGCGGACCCGTGCTGGATCCACGACGAAGCCGCGGGATTCAGCGTACTCGCGGAACGAGTCGTTCAACCGGGGCTCGGTCGCGTTCGCCCGATCGACGATAGCCTTCATGTTGTCCGGGACCGCGACGGCGAACACGCCATCGAAGAACAGCCACGCGGCCTCGAATCCGGCGATGACGTCGTTCAATGTTTCCTGGTAGGTCGGGAAAACGAACATGTGCCGCGAATACACCGCGGTGAAGATCAGGCCCTTCACCACCCGCCGACGGCCTTCGACGTCGGTCAGCAGGCCGAGCCGGCCGAAGTCGACCTGCACCTCAGCACCGGGTTCGCAGTCAGCCACCCGCACCGTCGTGCGCCGCTTCCCGAACCCCAATTCCGTTGTGGCATAACGGTTCAACGTCCGATACGACACCACCACACCACGACGGGCGAGCAGAATATGAATCTTCGTCAGAGTCAGTCCCTGATCCAGCCACTGCTTGATCTGCTCGGACTGACCGGCCAGCATCTCCCACACATCGCTCTTACCGTTCGGCCGAGACCGACGAACCCCGGCGATCACCGCCGCCAGCAGCTCATCGGTCAACTGCTCCACACCGTCGCCGCGGTCCACGCCACACGACTGCGCTCTATCGACATACCGGCGCACCGTCTTGCGGTCGGTGCCCGACAGCCGGGCCACCTCCCGCAACCCGCGACCCTGCAGCCATAGCCGCAGCATCTCCCTGATCTCGATCACCGAAACCTCCCGGTAGCTCATCTGGCCAATACAGCGGCCGAGCGACCGGAAGCCCCGAAGCCACGCCGGGTGGTCCCATAACTGGCAAAACCGCTAGTCAGGTGGTCCCATAAGTGGCAAAC
>NZ_BAAGSM010000057.1:0-1114 GCF_054782435.1 Nocardia thraciensis | reverse complement strand
AAGTCGTAAGACGAGGTATACGGACTGACGCCTGCCCGGTGCCGGAAGGTTAAGAGGACCGGTTAGCGGATTCGTCCGCGAAGCTGAGAATTTAAGCCCCGGTAAACGGCGGTGGTAACTATAACCATCCTAAGGTAGCGAAATTCCTTGTCGGGTAAGTTCCGACCTGCACGAATGGCGTAACGACTTCTCTGCTGTCTCCACCACAGACTCGGCGAAATTGCATTACGAGTAAAGATGCTCGTTACGCGCGGCAGGACGAAAAGACCCCGGGACCTTCACTATAGCTTGGTATTGGTGTTCGGTACGGTTTGTGTAGGATAGGTGGGAGACTGTGAAAGCGGCACGCTAGTGTCGTGGGAGTCGTCGTTGAAATACCACTCTGGTCGTATTGGACTTCTAACCTCGGACCGTGATCCGGTTCAGGGACAGTGCCTGGTGGGTAGTTTAACTGGGGCGGTTGCCTCCTAAAGTGTAACGGAGGCGCCCAAAGGTTCCCTCAGCCTGGTTGGCAATCAGGTGTTGAGTGTAAGTGCACAAGGGAGCTTGACTGTGAGACAGACATGTCGAGCAGGGACGAAAGTCGGGACTAGTGATCCGGCACCGGCGTGTGGAAGCGGTGTCGCTCAACGGATAAAAGGTACCCCGGGGATAACAGGCTGATCTTCCCCAAGAGTCCATATCGACGGGATGGTTTGGCACCTCGATGTCGGCTCGTCGCATCCTGGGGCTGGAGTAGGTCCCAAGGGTTGGGCTGTTCGCCCATTAAAGCGGCACGCGAGCTGGGTTTAGAACGTCGTGAGACAGTTCGGTCTCTATCCGCCGCGCGCGTCAGAAACTTGAGGAAGGCTGTCCCTAGTACGAGAGGACCGGGACGGACGAACCTCTGGTGTGCCAGTTGTTCCGCCAGGGGCATGGCTGGTTGGCCACGTTCGGAAGGGATAACCGCTGAAAGCATCTAAGCGGGAAGCCTGTTCCAAGATGAGGTTTCTCACCCCCTTCGAGGGGGTAAGGCCCCCAACAGATCATTGGGTTGATAGGCCGGAACTGGAAGCGCAGTAATGTGTGGAGGTGACCGGTACTAATAGGCCGAGGGCTTACCAACGAAGGTGTT
>NZ_BAAGSM010000056.1:0-1246 GCF_054782435.1 Nocardia thraciensis | reverse complement strand
CGGTGTTGGTGTCGTCGACGCCAGGTCGACCAGCGGCGCGTCAGGGCGAAGTCCGGAATCGGGGTGATCAGGTGTGCCAGGAGACGCTTGATTTCACCGAGTGTGAGCGGAATGAGGCCGCTGCCAATGCTTTTGGGGAAATAGCAGCCGTCACAGCGAGGTAGGTGTGGGCAAGCATGGCCAGGGTGATGTGGCGGTACCAGGCGTCGTAGCGGCGGATCTGGTAGTGGTCGAGTCCGACTTCGGTTTTCGCGGTCTGGAAGCAGTCCTCGATCGACCATCGGGCACCGGCGACCCGGATCAGGTCGGCGTCGCTGGTTCCGATCGGGGCGCCGCACAGGTAGTAGGCGATCTCGAGTTCACCCTTGGCGTTGCGGGTCAGCGATCGTCGTGCGAGCAGCCAGCGTCGCCATCCCGGGCCCGCCTCGCTGAGAGTGGGCAGAGTGGCCACGGCCCAGTCGAACAGGCGAGGTCCTTTCGCGCCTTCTCCGCAGCTGCGGCGCTTCCACGCGTCGGCCGGCGCGTCCGCGACCAGGCGGTCCGCGCGTGAATCGCCTGCGATGCACACGATCGGTGCGCTGCTGGGCACGGCCACCACATACCCGACCTGCCGCTGTTCGAGCCACCTGCGGAACTTCGAATCGCCCCCATAGGCTTCATCGGCAGTGACCCACCGGGCAGGCACCCCGGCATCCAGCGCACGAGCCAGCATCCTCTGCGCCAGAACCTGTTTCGTTGCGAACTCGACCTCGTCCGGCACCCCGGCGGTCCGGCAGCGGTCCCGATCGGCGGTCCACGACTTGGGCAGATACAACTCCCGGTCGATCAACGTGCGGCCCTTCGCACTCGTATACGCGCAGAAAACGCCCAGTTGACAGTTCTCGATCCGACCCGCAGTACCGGAGTATTGTCGTTGCACCCCAGCGGATTTCACTCCCTTCTTCAGGAATCCGGTCTCGTCGACAACCAGCACGCCGTCCACATCGCCCAAGTGCTCCACCGCATACGCGCGCACCTCATCGCGGACTCCCTCCACATCCCACGCCGCCTTGTTCAACAGCCGCTGCATCCCGTTCGGCGTCAGATCCCCCGCAGCTTCGGCCAAGGTCCAGCCGTTCTTCCCCGCCAGCGGCGCCAGCAAGCCCCGCACATACATCCGGGCCCGCAACCGCGGCTCAGCACGATGAAACCGCCCCGCGACCCGCGCGAACAACTCCTCCAGCCCAGCCGTCCACGCAGCCAGATC
>NZ_BAAGSM010000055.1:0-1415 GCF_054782435.1 Nocardia thraciensis | reverse complement strand
CAAGTCGAGCGGTAAGGCCCTTCGGGGTACACGAGCGGCGAACGGGTGAGTAACACGTGGGTGATCTGCCTCGTACTCTGGGATAAGCCTGGGAAACTGGGTCTAATACCGGATATGACCACATGTCGCATGGTGTGTGGTGGAAAGATTTATCGGTGCGAGATGGGCCCGCGGCCTATCAGCTTGTTGGTGGGGTAACGGCCTACCAAGGCGACGACGGGTAGCCGACCTGAGAGGGTGATCGGCCACACTGGGACTGAGACACGGCCCAGACTCCTACGGGAGGCAGCAGTGGGGAATATTGCACAATGGGCGGAAGCCTGATGCAGCGACGCCGCGTGCGGGATGACGGCCTTCGGGTTGTAAACCGCTTTCGACTCCGACGAAGCGAGAGTGACGGTAGGAGTAGAAGAAGCACCGGCCAACTACGTGCCAGCAGCCGCGGTAATACGTAGGGTGCGAGCGTTGTCCGGAATTACTGGGCGTAAAGAGCTTGTAGGCGGTCTGTCGCGTCTTCTGTGAAAATTCACAGCTCAACTGTGAACCTGCAGGGGATACGGGCAGACTAGAGTACTTCAGGGGAGACTGGAATTCCTGGTGTAGCGGTGAAATGCGCAGATATCAGGAGGAACACCGGTGGCGAAGGCGGGTCTCTGGGAAGTAACTGACGCTGAGAAGCGAAAGCGTGGGTAGCGAACAGGATTAGATACCCTGGTAGTCCACGCCGTAAACGGTGGGTACTAGGTGTGGGTTTCCTTCCACGGGATCCGTGCCGTAGCTAACGCATTAAGTACCCCGCCTGGGGAGTACGGCCGCAAGGCTAAAACTCAAAGGAATTGACGGGGGCCCGCACAAGCGGCGGAGCATGTGGATTAATTCGATGCAACGCGAAGAACCTTACCTGGGTTTGACATACGCCAGACGCCGGCAGAGATGTCGGTTCCCTTGTGGTTGGTGTACAGGTGGTGCATGGCTGTCGTCAGCTCGTGTCGTGAGATGTTGGGTTAAGTCCCGCAACGAGCGCAACCCTTATCTTATGTTGCCAGCGCGTGATGGCGGGGACTCGTGAGAGACTGCCGGGGTCAACTCGGAGGAAGGTGGGGACGACGTCAAGTCATCATGCCCCTTATGTCCAGGGCTTCACACATGCTACAATGGCCGGTACAGAGGGCTGCGATACCGTGAGGTGGAGCGAATCCCTTAAAGCCGGTCTCAGTTCGGATCGGGGTCTGCAACTCGACCCCGTGAAGTTGGAGTCGCTAGTAATCGCAGATCAGCAACGCTGCGGTGAATACGTTCCCGGGCCTTGTACACACCGCCCGTCACGTCATGAAAGTCGGTAACACCCGAAGCCGGTGGCCCAACCCCTTGTGGGAGGGAGCCGTCGAAGGTGGGATTGGCGATTGGGACGAAGT
>NZ_BAAGSM010000054.1:0-708 GCF_054782435.1 Nocardia thraciensis | reverse complement strand
CGCGGGCCGTGTGCTGATGGTGACCGACGACCGGCTGCTGGTCAATCCGAGTGGGTCGGATCGGCCGGTTTTCTGCGGCGCGGCTTCTGCCGCTGCCGGTAGGACTCGCCCTCGACGACGAGCTCGTAGGCTGCCGATTGCAGCCGGTCCATCGCCGACTGCGCCAGCAGCGGGTCGGCCATCATGGTCAGGATCTCCGGTGGCTCCCGGTTGCTGGTGATCACCGTCGAGGCCTTGCGGTGACGCTCGACGATCAGCTCGTAGAAGTCGTTGGTCTCGGGTGCCTCGAGCCGGTGCAGCGCCAGGTCATCGATGATCAGCAGATCGACGCGGTGCAGTTTGCGCATCTCGTCTTCGTAGCTGCCGTCGAGCCGCGCGCCGCGTAGCCGTTTGAACAGTTTGTCGGCGCGTTCGGTGTGGACGGTGTGGTTGCGGCGGACCGCGATGTGTCCTAATGCGTTGGCCAGGAACGTCTTTCCGACCCCGACCGGACCCATCACGAGGACGTTGTAGGCGTCGGCGAGGAACCGCAGCGAGGTGAGTTCGGCCCAGAGTTCGGAGTCGAAGGTGACCGCGGTGGTGTCGTCCCAGGCTTGCAGTTGCATCTGGGGGTCCAGGTGCGCGATTTTGGCGCGGCGCTGCTCGGATTGTCGGTCGCGGCGGGCAACCTCGTCGGCGAACAACATCTCTAGAAAGTCGTGGTGCGGC
>NZ_BAAGSM010000053.1:0-915 GCF_054782435.1 Nocardia thraciensis | reverse complement strand
GCAGTCCGGCGAACACATCGGCCACCGCCTGCTCGATCGGAGTCCCCGGCGCCCGATACACCGCCGACCCGACGAACTCCGGCGCGGGCAACGCCCGACGATCCAGCTTACCGTTCGCCGTGAGCGGCAACACATCCACCACCACGACAGCATCCGGAACCATATACGCGGCAAGGAACTCACCGACCCGCGCCCGCAACACCACCCCCTCGAGCCGCGAACCCGCCTCCGGCACCACATAACCCACCAACCGGTCACCGGCCTGCCCGTCCCCACGCACCAGCACCACCGCCTGACTCACCCCCTCACACCGCGACAACGCCGCCTCGATCTCCCCCAACTCGATCCGGAACCCACGCACCTGCACCTGCCGATCACCACGACCGGCATACTCCAGATTCGCCTCACCACCGAAACCCGCCCACCGACCCACATCCCCCGACCGATACATCCGAGACCCCGCCACACCGAACGGATTCGCCACGAACCGGCACGCCGTCAACCCCGCACGCCCCACATACCCCCGCGACACCTGCGCACCACAGACATACAACTCCCCCGCCACCCCCACCGGCGCCGGATGCAACCGATCATCGAGCACATACGCATCCACACCCGGCAACCCACGACCGATCACACTCGCCGGAACATCCGCCAACCGCTCATCCACCGCCAGAAACGACACATGCACCGTCGTCTCGGTAATCCCGTACATATTCACCAACTGCGGCGCATCCGACGCATGCCGCTCATACCACCGCGGCAACTGCCGCAAATCCAACGCCTCACCACCGAACACCACATACCGCAACGCGAACTTGCCCGCCCCGCCCGCATGCGCCGCCCGATCCGCCTCCGCCAGCTGATAGAACGCCGACGGCGTCTGATTCAGCACCGTGACCTGTTCACGAACCA
>NZ_BAAGSM010000052.1:0-570 GCF_054782435.1 Nocardia thraciensis | reverse complement strand
CGGCGGTTTTGGAGTCGGCGTGGGTGCCGGAGACGATTTTGTGGGCTTCGGTGAGGGCGGTGGTGAGGATTTGGTGGACTTTGAGTTGTCCTTTTTTGGTGTAGGCGGCGGAGCCGAGTTCGGCGAGTTGCTTGTTGGTGTCCTGGAGGAGTTGGGTGACGGCTTTTTTGTCGATCTTGTGTTTGCCGGCGAGGCGTTGGATGTAGCGGATGAGGTCGGTGTCGAGGGTGTTGAAGGCGTTGGCGGCGGTCTGTTGGTAGAGCTGGTGGGCTTTGAGTCCGGCGGCGGTGGCGCCCTTGCCGGATGCGCCGGATGCGCCGGATGTGCCGGATGTGCCGATGCCGAGTTCGTTGCGGAGTTTGTCGACCTCGGGGTCGTCGGTTTCCTTGTCGCCGTAGACTTCTTTGAGTTTCTCGAGGACCTTGATCGCCTTCTGTGCCTGCGGCGACAAACCGGCGACGTCTCCTCCGGTGACATCGCTTCCCGCTCCGTCTCCGGCGCCGCCACCGGTCGGTGTCCCCTGACCGGACCCGCCGCCACCGAGTCCGGCGAGGGCGGAGGCGATCATGG
>NZ_BAAGSM010000051.1:0-197570 GCF_054782435.1 Nocardia thraciensis | reverse complement strand
GAGTAGGACACCGCCGGAACAATCGTTCACGAAGGCCCCCAACACAGTTGGGGGCCTTCGCCATATCTCGGATCGTTATCCGCGACGCGCTGTGGATGTCCTGTCAGGCTGGTGATATGACCTTGCGAACCACGTTCACCGAGTACATGTCGATCGATCACCCGATCGCGCTGGCTCCTATGGGAGGCGTGGCCGGGGGCGCATTGGCGGCGGCCGTGTCCGAGGGCGGCGGACTCGGATTGATCGGTGGTGGCGGGGGCGACCGGGAGCGGCTCGAGCCCGAGTTGTCGCTCGTCCGCCGTACCACCGAGAAGCCCTGGGGGATCGGCTTTCTCGTGTGGGGCGTGACACCCGATGTCCTTGCCTGGGCGCTGGAATTCGAGCCGAGCGCCGTTCTGCTGTCCTTCGGCGATCCGGCCCCTTTCGCGGATCGCGTACGGGACGCGGGGGCGAAACTGATTGTCCAAGTGACCGATATGGACGAGGCGCGCCGAGCGGTGGACGTCGGCGCCGACATCATCGTCGCTCAGGGCCGCGATGCCGGTGGGCACAGCGGTGGAAAGCCGATGGGCACGGTGTCGTTCGTCCCCGCGGTGGTCGACCTGGGCGATGCGATACCGGTGCTAGCGGCCGGTGGCATCGCGGACGGCCGCGGACTGGCCGCCGCGCTGTCATTGGGCGCGTCGGGTGCGCTGATCGGCACCAGATTCGAGGCAAGCCCGGAGGCGCAGGTATCGGCCGAGGTCAGCAAGGCCCTGCTCGAGGCTGACGGGGAGGATACGGAACGCAACCGCACCCTGGATATCGCTCGTGAGTCCCCCTGGCCGGAACGCTACCCGGCCCGCACGCTCCGCAACGACTTCCTGGACGAGTGGCGCGACCGCGACGACGAACTGCGTGCCGACGCGGCCGCCCGGAACGCATATCGAGAACTCGCGGCCCGCAACGATCTTGCTGCGCTCCCCGTCTGGGCGGGTGAGGGTGTCGGTCTTGTGACCGCGATCGAACCCGCTGCGGATATCGTCCCGGCCCTGGCGTCCGATGCCGAGCGGACCCTCAGGAGCTGGTGCCGGTGAAATCCGCGTCGACGGAGGAGATTCATCGACCGGCGGTCAGTTCCTTGCCCAGGGCGTCGAGCTGGTCGCCGGTGCCGTGCTCGCGCCACTCCGGCTTCTCGTGGCCGTCGAGATAGGCGCCGTGCTCGGTGAGGGTGAGGCGCGTACCCGACTGTGCCGCAGTGAATTCCACGGTGGTGACCGATACCGTCGTCACCGTGTCGCCGCTGCGCATCGTGGAGGTGTAGGCGATGCGCTCGCCGGGGACGATCTCGTGGTAGGTGGTCTCGAAGACGAGTTCGTTGCCGTCGTGGGTGCCTGCGGCGAGTTCGCGGCCGCCGACCCGGAAGTCGAGCTCGTGCCGGGCATTGCCGCCCGCGAACCAGCGGGCCTTGATCTGCGGGTCGGACCAGGCGGCGAAGACCTCGGCCGGGGCGGCGGGGTATTCGCGCTCGTGGTTGAACGTGGCGTGGACGACGGAATGCTGTGTCATGACCTACTCCTTGTCATCGGTGTTCTCGGCGAGCACCGCGCCGAGCGCGTCGAGCCGGTGCTCCCAGCCGGTGCGGCGCGCGTGCAGCCACTGTTCGGCCGAGCGCAGCGCATCGGGTGCCAGCTGGCAGGTGCGAACCCTGCCGACCTTCTCGGAGTGGACCAGTCCGGCCTCCTGCAGTACCTGCAGATGCTGGACGACCGCCGCCAGCGACATGTCCAGCGGCTGCGCCAGCGTGCTGACCGCCGCCGGACCGCTGGTCAGCCGCTCTAACAGGGCCCGACGGGTGGGGTCGGCGAGCGCGCGGAAGATGAGGTCCAGTCGCTCCGATCGGTTAAGCACCTACTTGAGTATATGACGCCTAGACTGATAGTCAAGTAGTCCCTTAACTATTTCGGCACCCGTCCTCGGCAACCCTCGCGCAGCGGTGGGGTGCCCCGGGTGACGACGGAACTCGGTGACTGCGCTGGGCCCGATCCGGCCCGGACCGTGGCCGAGGCGCTGCGCGATTCGTACATAGGCAACTCGGACGATGTCGCCGAGGCATGTCGGCGGATACCGCGTTGGCCCGGTCGACCGATATCGCCGTGCAGGTCTATCCGGCCATGCACCGGGCATGAGGCGACGCTGAGATCGATCGAGCTGATCGCGAGCAAGGTCGCCCCGCAACTGGGTTGTCGCCGCGCGCCTGACGCCCGCTGCGGGACGATCTTGGCCGGTAGGCTGAAGTCATGTCCGGCATCCAGGGCGTGCTGTACGACATCGACGGCGTGCTGGTGACCTCGTGGCGGGCCCTTCCCGGCGCCGCCGCGGCCGTGCGCGAGCTGCGCGAGGCCGGGCTGCGCCGGGCCTTCCTCACCAACACCACCTCGGCCACCTGCGCGGAGATTGCCGAAAGGCTCGGTGCCGCAGGGTTTTCGGTGGAGCAGTCGGAGATCGTCACGGCCGCGCGGCTCACCGCCGAGTATCTGCGCCGCCATCATCCGGACGCGCGTGTCTGGGTGCTCAACCACGGGGATATCGACGAGGATCTGGGCGGACTGACCCTGGAGGCGAAAGATCCGGACGTGATCGTCATCGGCGGCGCCGGAACCGAATTCACGCATCGGGCGTTGAGCCGGGTGGT
The DNA here is from genome assembly GCF_054782435.1 of Nocardia thraciensis. Lineage (NCBI taxonomy): Bacteria > Bacillati > Actinomycetota > Actinomycetes > Mycobacteriales > Nocardiaceae > Nocardia > Nocardia thraciensis. The sequence continues at coordinate 194,896 of NZ_BAAGSM010000051.1, read as the reverse complement.
CGAGGCGATGCTGGACGGCGTGCCCGTGGTCGCCATGCAGGGCGGCATGATGTGGGCGACGGACGACGGCCTGCGGATCGACACCGGGGCGTACCTGCCGGGCCTCGAGGCGGCCGGGCGATCGCGAATCACGGTGATCGGCAAGCCCGCCGCGACCGGCTTCCACGCCTGCGCCGAGTTGTTGAGCCTGCGCCCGGAACAGTTGCTGATGATCGGCGACGATCTGTACTCGGATGTGCTGGCGGCCCAGCGCGCCGGGTTGACCGGGGCGCTGGTGCGAACCGGGAAATTCCGGCGGGCCGTGCTCGACGATGCTCCGGAGAAGCCGAATCACGTCCTCGATTCCGTGGCCGAGTTGCCCGCTCTGCTGCGCGCGGAGTTCTCCAAGTGAAAACGCGCCGGTAACCAGAAATACTTCTAGAAACCTCCTTCAAAATATCCCGAAATCGCCCGGCGGTGAGTATCGTCAGGATGGGCAGGCAAACCGCTGGTAACTCCGTTTCGGAGTGCGACTCACCGGCGGTGGCAGCGAGGGCCTGATCCGGATGAGGGGGTTGGGCCCTCGCCGTTCCGGTCTGTGTCCGGCCGACAATTGGATATCTACCGCCGGGCGCGTCGCGAAATCCGTACGAGTTCGGTAGACAACTTTCAGCTATCGTTATCGGAATTCGCGCAGTTAACGAAGCGGCCGATCCTTACCTTGCGGATCGGGTGCTTAGGTATTGTCTGGCGCGATGTCACAGGAAACGAACGCGGGCAGGATGTACGCCGGGCAGCCCGTAGAAGACCGGCAGCGGCAGCGACGTGCGCGTTTTCTGGAGTCCGGGCTGACGGTGTTCGCGCGCGACGGCTATGGAAATAGTTCGGTCGGCGCCATCTGCAAAGATGCCGGACTCTCCTCACGACAGTTCTACGAGGAGTTCACCGGGCGCGAATCGCTGCTACTCGAGCTCTACGAACAGATCGACCGGCAATCGCGGGAAGCGGTGGCCGCGGCGCTGGCCGAGCAGGCCGATCGGAACGCGGTCGAGATCATCGACGCGGCCGTGCGCGCCTACGTCGAATCGATCGGGCGGGATCCGCGTAAGGCGCGCGTCGCATTGGTCGAAGTGGTCGGTGCGGGACCCACTGTGGAAAAATTCCGGCTGGAATTACGCCGGGCGTGGGGCTCGCTGCTGGCGAGTGCGGCAGAAGATGCCGCGCTACAGGGAGAAATCCCGCCCGGCGATTATGAGATGCGCGTGCTGGCGATCATCGGCGCGGTCAACTATGTGGTCGATGCCTGGAGCGGCGCGGAACCGCGCGCACCCCTCGACGATGTGATCCGGGTGCTGCGCCGGGTGATCATCGGCGCCGTCAGCGCCTGAGTTGTGTTCGCTCGCAAACCTGGTCGTGTGCTTGTGATTCGCTCTAGCATTCCAGTGTGACAGGCGTTGAGGTGGGGGAGCACTCCCCGAGTTTTGTTGTCTGCGGGGATAATCCGCTCGTATATCAGTTGGCCGTGCAACTGGTCGACCGGTTCGCCGACGGCGTGGTGACCGTCGTGATCCCGAACCGGCGGGGCGGCTACGTCCCGCAGTTGGAGCGGCTGGAGCGGGTGCGCGTGCTGTGCGCGGAAAGGCTGGACGAGGAGACGCTGCGGGTGGCCGGTGTCGCCGAGGCGCGGGCGCTGACGCTCGTCGATCAGGCGGACGTGGAGAACTTCCACGCCGCGCTGCGGGCTTACGAACTCAACCCGGACATTCGGCTGGTGATTCGAATGTTCAACACCGGCTTGGGTTTTCGCATCCGCACGCTGTTCGCGGATTGCGTGGTGCTGTCGATCTCCGAGATGGCCGCGCCGTCGTTCATCGCGGCGGCGCTGGGTGAGAAGGCCCTGGACTATCTGCGGCTGGGCGAGCGGACGCTGTATGTCACGGGTCCCTCCGGCATTCCGGACGGCACCGTGGTGTGCGGGCTGGCGGAATCGCCGTCGGGGGATATTCGTATGCTGGCGTCGACCCGCAGCGATTCCCGGGCGCTCGCGCTGGCGGGCCGCGCGCCATACCAGCTGAACGGGCGCAGACGATGGCTGCTGCGGTTCCGATATCTGGTCCGCAACAACCTGGTTCGGCTCATGCTGGCCATGCTGACCCTGGTCGTGCTGGGCTGCGGGCTGATGGTGGTGTTCGGAAACGCCTGGGGCGACGCGGTATACGAGACGCTGCTCGATGCCGCGGGTGCGGCGCAGCCGGAGCGCGATCGCGAGCCGATCTTCAAGGTGCTGCAGGTCGCGGTCGTATTCATCGGTCTCGCCCTGACTCCGGTCGTCACCGCGATGGTGGTGGGCGGGGTGCTGCGCGCTCAACTGTCGGAGCAGATCGGGCCGGAGCCTTCGGATTTCAGCGATCACGTGGTGGTGGCCGGACTGGGCAATGTCGGCATGCGCGTGCTGGAGCAGCTCTGCGATCTCGGTGTGCGCGTGGTCGGATTGGACTACGACGAGAACGCGCGCGGCATCGCGTTGGCGCGCACGCTGGGTGTGCCGGTGGTGATAGGCCAGGCCACCTGGGAGGACACGCTGGAGGCGGCCGGGGTGTCGCGGGCCCGGGCCCTGGTGCTGGTCACCAGCAGCGACGCCGTGAATCTCGAGGCCGCGCTGCTCGGTCAGTCCTACCATCAGTCTCACCGCGAGGACCTGCAGGTGGTGCTGCGCCTGTCCGACGACGACCTGGCCCAGCGGGTCGAACGCAGCCTCGGCGGATCGGTGTTGGTGCGCAGCGTCTTTCAGCTCGCCGCGGAGGGCTTCGCCGCGGCCATGGCCGAGCGTCGCGTGATCGCGACGCTGTCGATCAACGGCGGCACCCTCATGGTCGCCGAGGTTCCGGTGGAGGCCGGGTCGGCGCTGGTCGGCAAGCCGATCCGGACCGCGGGCCTGCCCGTGCACACCCGGGTGCTGGCCCTGCAGCCGATCGTCGGCGCCGAACTGGAGTGGCAGCCGGACCAGGAGACCCTGCTGGAGGCCGGCAATCAGCTCGTGGTGGTATCGAATCGCACCGGCCTCGATCACCTGCTGGAGCAGAGCGCGGGCGGTGAATCGCCCCGGCCGGGCGAAGATGATCCGATCGAGCCGGATCCGGCCGTCGCGTGATCGGTCGTACGGCGAGGATGCGATGCGGCGGTGCGCGCCCGCCGCGCGGTAGCGTGCGCGCATGGAGACGATTCCGATCCAGGTGAGCGACGGGAGCACGGTGCCGGTGCGGCTGGTGCCCGCCCGCGGCGCGCATCGGCATCCGATCACCCCGGACACGCCGCGCGCGGTGATCGTGATCATCCCCGGGCTCGGCGTGCCGGGCGTCTTCTACGGGGACTTCGCGCGGGAGCTGGCGGGCCGCGGCTTCGACGTGGCGATCGGGGAACTGCGCGGCAACGGCGACAGCCGCCCCAAGCCGAGCCCCAGCAGCGCGTACGGCTACCAGGAACTCGTGTCGGTCGACTTCCCGGCGATCTTCGAGGTGGTGCGCGAGCGCTTTCCCGCGAGCACCCCGATTCTGCTGGGACACAGCATGGGCGGGCAACTCGGCGTGATGTACGCGGCACGCGTCCGCGGACGGCTGGGCGGGCTGATCCTCGTCGCATCCGGGACGCCCTACTTCCGCGGCTACGGCGGCCTCGCGCGCTCGGCGATGCTGCTGGGCCCGGCCGCCATCTCGCTGACCGCCAACCTGGCCGGTTTCTGGCCGGGCGACCGGATCACCGCGGGCGGGTTCGGGCGGCAGTCCAAGGTGCTGATCTCCGACTGGGCGCGGCTGGCGCGCACGGGCCGGTTCGTCCCGGTCGACGCCGATATCGACTACGAGGAACGCATCGCCCGCCTGAAGCTGCCGGTCCTGTCGATCACGCTGGAAGGCGACGATCTGACGCCCCGCAGCTCCGCCGCCCACCTGCTCGAGAAACTGCCCGACGCCCGCACCACCACCTGGCACCAGCCCGAGCCGCACGGGCACAACGGCTGGATCACCGATCCCGGGACCACCGTCGACCGCATCGAGCGGTGGATCCGGGACCTGTGATCGAAAAGCGCTGTGGCGTTCAGCCTTTCCGGTCCTCCATCAGCATCTGGGTGAAGAACTCGTAGATCAGCGCGGCCTGGAACGACATCTGCTTGTTATCGGCCGCGCCGCCGTGACCGCCCTCGATATTCTCGTGATACCAGGTGGTGTGGCCCTCCTCGGCCAGGCGCGCGGCCATCTTCCGGGCATGGCCGGGATGGACGCGGTCGTCGCGGGTGGAGGTGGTCAGCAGGATCGGGGGATAGGCCCGGTCGGCTCGGGTGTTCTGATACGGCGAGTACTTGCTGATGTACTCCCACTCCTCCGGATCGTCCGGGTCGCCGTACTCGGCCACCCAGGAGGCGCCGGCCAGCAGCAGGTGATAGCGCTTCATATCCAGCAGCGGAACCTGGCAGACGATGGCGCCGAACAGTTCCGGGTAGCGGGTGAGCATGACGCCCATGAGCAGGCCGCCGTTGCTGCCGCCCACCGCTCCCAGCTGCTGCGGGGTGGTGATCCCGCGTGTCACCAGGTCCCTGGCGATCGAGGAGAAGTCCTCGTAGACGCGGTAGCGGTTCTCCTTCTGCGCCTGGGTGTGCCATTCGGGGCCGTACTCGCCGCCGCCGCGGATATTGGTCATCACCCAGGTGCCGCCACGCTCGAGCCAGCCCATGCCGGAGGCGCCGCTGTAGGCCGGGGTACGCGACACCTCGAAGCCGCCGTAACCGGACATCACCGTCGGCCCCGGCTCGCCCTTCCGGTCGCGGTGGCGAATCACGAAGTACGGCACCGGCGTTCCGTCGTCGGAGCGGGCGAAGAACTGCTCGGTCTCGATGCCGTCGGCGTCGAAGAATCCGGGTTCCTGCTTCAGCGGTTCCGTCGGTCCGCCCACCGATCCGGACAGCAGGGTGGCAGGGGTGGTGAAACCGCTTGTGGTGAGCATGAATTCGTCGCCGCCCTCGAGCGGGTCGAGGTTCATGACATTGGTGGTGGCCATCGGCGGGGCGTCGGCCAGCGGTTCGCGGGCCCAGCCGTCCGCGCCGGGGGTGAGCACGTAGAGTTTGGTCTGCACGTCCTCGAGGGTGATGAGCAGCAAGTGGTTCTCGGTCCAGCCGTAGCCGTGCAGGGAGGTGTGGGCATCGGGAGTGAAAACAACCTCGAAATTCCTTGCGCCATCGAGGAATTCGTTCAATTCGATGGCGAGCAGGGCGCCCGCCGGATAGGCGGCGCCGCCCACCTCCCACGGTGACTTCAGCCGGACCAGCAGCCAGTCCCTGTACCAGGACTCCGACGCGTCGGTCGGCACCTCGAGATGGCGGAGGGTGTCGCCCTCTTCCAGCAGATATACCGATTCGTTGAAGAAGTCGGTCGCCCGCGCCACATAGTGCCGCTCGTAACCGGGAGTGCGGTCGTAACCGGCCGACACCATGACATCGCCGGGCTCACCCTCGAACACCGTCTCCGCCTGCGCCAGGGGCGTGCCGCGCCGCCAGCGCTTGGCGATTCGCGGATAGCCCGACTCGGTCAGTGATCCGGGGCCGAAATCCGTTCCGACATAGACGGTGTCGGCGTCGATCCAGCGCAGCTGCGATTTGGCCTCCGGGAGATAGAAGCCGCCGTCGGCCTCCGCGCGGAACTGTTTCGTCGCCATGTCGAATTCGCGGACCACCTTGGCGTCGGCCCCGCCGCGGGACAGGCTGATCAGCGCCAGGGACTGCTCGGGGCGCAGCACCGCGGCGCCGCCCCAGACCCAGTTCTCCTCCTCGTTCGCGGCCAGCTCGTCGAGGTCGATCAGCACCTCCCAGCTCGGGTTCTCGGTGCGGTATTCGGCGTAGGTGGTGCGCCGCCACAGCCCCTTCGGATGCTCGGCGTCGCGCCAGAAGTTGTACAGCCAGCGACCGCGGCGCGCCGGGTAGGGGATGCGCGTATCGGTGTCGAGCATGTCGAGGATGCGATGCTCCAGCTCGGAGAACCGGTCGGAGGTGGCGAAACGGTCGACCACCACCTCGTTGTGCGCGCGGGCCCAGTCCAGCGCGCGGTCGGAGGTGACTTCCTCCAGCCACAGGTGGGGATCGTTCTGCTGCTCCTCGACACTCATGCCTGACATTGTTGCCCACGTCGTTTCCCGCCGGTGCACCGTCTCCGGTCATCTCCGGCGGATATTGCCCCTACGATTGCGGCGTCGCTGCCACCGTGCTCAGGAGGTCCGGGTTGCCGCACTTTTTCTGGGAACAGCACTGCTGTCTGCCGTTGCTGCCGTCCGCGGACATCGCCGAGCTGGCGCGCTACCCCCTCGGTTCGTACCTGTCGGTGAATGTCGGGTACGCCCCGCAGTCGACGGCGGACGCGCTCGCCCTGGTGCGGCAGTTCCGCCGGGATGCGGTGGCGGACGGGCGTTTCCGGCTCGTCGAGTCCGTCGACGACACCGTCGGTGACGATCGGACCATCGCCCTGGCATTCGATCTGGAGGATTCCGGTCCGCTGGGTGGTGATCTCGACAACGTCAAGCTCTTCCACGACCTGGGCGTGCGCTCGCTGCTGCCCAGTTACAACCAGTCCAATGCCGCCGGGGGCGGGTGCCTCGACACCGCCGACACAGGCCTCACCGCCTATGGCCGCGACCTCATTCGCACGCTCAACGAGGTGGGCGTATTCGCCGACGGCTCGCACTGCTCGGTGCGTACCGGCCTCGATATCGCCGAGGTCACCACCGCGCCGATGATCTACAGTCACTCCAATTTCGCGGCGCTCTGGGTGCATCCGCGCAACATCACCAACGCCCAAGCCCGCGCGTGCGCTCGCACGGGCGGCGTGATCGGCATCAACGGCGTCGGAAACTTCCTGGGCTGCAACGGTTCCGACGAGCGCGCCGCCCGTATCGAGGCGATGGCCGATCATCTCGCCTACGGTGCGGAGCTGGTCGGCATCGAGCACATCGGCGTCGGTTCGGACTTCTCCTTCGACGGCGACCAGTTCAATGCCGAGATCGCCGCCGCCCCGGAGAATTTCTCCGAGGACTACACCCGCTGGGGCCCGCTGCGGTGGACGCCGCCGGAGGATCTGCTCGGCGCCGCGGAGGTGCCCGGACTGGATGCGGTGCTGGCCCGGCGCGGCTTCACCGAGGCGGATCGGGCGGCGGTGTTCGGCGGGAATTTCCTGCGGGTGGCGCGACAGGTGTGGCGCTAGTCATTGCCCCTCCCCATTCCCGCCGCACTGCCACTACGCCCCTACGGTAGCGAGCCGGGCAAACCGGGCGATCGCGCGAGTCGATGAACTTACCGCAACTTATCGGAGGTGGGTGGGCTCGCGGCGGGCAGCGGAGTTAGGCTCGCAGGCGTGACTTCCCACTACGATGTCGTCGTTCTCGGTGCTGGTCCCGGCGGTTACGTCGCCGCGATCCGCGCCGCTCAACTCGGCCTGCGAACAGCGATCGTCGAGCAGAAATACTGGGGCGGTGTGTGCCTGAACGTGGGCTGTATCCCGTCCAAGGCCCTGCTGCGCAACGCGGAGCTGGCGCACCTGTTCACCAAGGAAGCGAAGACGTTCGGTATCACCGGCGAGGCGAGCTTCGACTTCGGCGCGGCGTTCGACCGCAGCCGCAAGGTCGCCGACGGCCGCGTCAAGGGCGTCCACTTCCTGATGAAGAAGAACAAGATCGACGAGTTCGACGGCAAGGGGACGTTCACCGGCCCGAACTCGCTGTCGGTCGCGCTCACCAAGGGCGGCGAGGAGTCGATCACCTTCGACAACGCCATCATCGCCACCGGAACCGTCACCAAGCTGCTGCCGGGCACCTCGCTGTCCGCGAACGTCGTCACCTACGAGGAGCAGATCCTCACCCGCGATCTGCCGGGCTCGATCCTGGTCGTGGGCGCGGGCGCCATCGGTATGGAGTTCGCCTACGTCCTGAAGAACTACGGCGTGGACGTGCGCATCGTGGAGTTCCTCGACCGCGCCCTGCCGAACGAGGACGCCGACGTCTCCAAGGAGATCACCAAGGCGTACAAGAAGCTCGGCGTCACCATCACCACCGGTGCGTCGGTGCAGTCCATCGAGGACAACGGCACCAAGGTCACCGTCTCGATCAAGGACAACAAATCCGGCGCGGTCGAGACCGTCACCGTCGACAAGGTGCTGCAGGCCGTCGGTTTCGCGCCGCGGGTGGAGGGTTACGGCCTGGAGAACACCGGCGTGCAGCTGACCGACCGCGGCGCCATCGCCATCGACGACTACATGCGCACCAACGTGCCGCATATCTACGCCATCGGCGACGTCACCGCCAAGCTGCAGTTGGCGCACGTCGCGGAGGCGCAGGGCGTGGTCGCGGCGGAGACCATCGGCGGCGCCGAGACCATGACGCTGGGCGACTACCGGATGATGCCGCGCGCCACCTTCTGCCAGCCGCAGGTCGCGAGCTTCGGTCTCACCGAGCAGCAGGCCCGCGACGAGGGTTACGACGTGAAGGTCGCGAACTTCCCGTTCACCGCCAACGGCAAGGCGCACGGCCTCGGCGACGCCACCGGTTTCGTGAAGCTGATCTCCGACAACAAGTACGGCGAACTGCTCGGTGGCCACCTCATCGGCCCCGACGTCTCCGAACTGCTCCCGGAACTGACCCTGGCCCAGAAGTGGGACCTCACGGTCAACGAGCTCGCCCGCAACGTCCACACCCACCCGACCCTGAGCGAGGCCCTGCAGGAGGCCATCCACGGGTTGGCGGGCCACATGATCAACTTCTGATCGACGGTGCCGGGACGACGACCGGCGAAGGCGCCCTTCGGTTACGGACCGGAGGGCGTCTTGCTGTCTGTACTCAATCCCGGCGGTAGGCCGCCTGGGCCTCGTAGACCTTCCCCATGTTGGTCTCCAGCGTCACGATCAGGGCCTCGAGGTGTTCGGCTACCTGGGCGCCGAGGTCGGTGAGGGTGTATTCGACGCGGGGTGGGATGGACTGCTGGACCTCGCGGTGGATCATGCCGTCGCGTTCGAGGGCCTGCAGGGTTTGCGACAGCATGCGCTCGCTGACGCCGTCCACTCGGCGCCGCAGGGCGCTGAAGCGGTAGGGGCCCTCGCGCAGGGCCACCAGGGCGAGGACGCCCCAGCGACTCGCGACGTTCTGCAGCACCGGGCGCGAGGTGCAGTTTCGGGCGAAGACGTCGGCCTCCAGCATCGGGTCGGAGGCGTCCGCCGCGGTGGTCTGCCGGATGGTCATATGCCTGATGCTACTCATTCGTCTGGTAGTACTGGAATATCGTGTACTAACTATTAGTTAGTGCTAGATATTCCGTACGCAACTAGGAGGTAGGACATGACCGTCGCAGTCACCGCAGCCAGTGGACAGTTGGGCCGTCTCGTCGTGGAGGCGCTGCTGCGCCGGGGGGACGGGCCGGTCGTCGCGATCGTCCGGAATCTGTCGAAGGTGGCCGATCTCGCCGAGCGCGGTGTCGATGTCCGGCAGGCGCCCTATGACGACGCCGAGGCCCTGGACCGGGCGCTCGCCGGGGTGAATCGGGTGCTGCTCGTCTCCGGCAACGAGTTCGGTGCCCGAGTGGACCAGCACACCAACGTCATTCGCGCAGCCGAACGGGCAGGGGTGGAATTGCTCGCGTATACCAGCATTCCACGCGCCGCCGAGAACGAGATGATTCTGGCGCAGGAGCATCGCGGCACCGAAGATGTTCTCGCGAAAGCTGCTGTGCCGCATGTGATTCTGCGCAACGGCTGGTACTGGGAGAACTACCTCGGCGGACTCGCGCCGGCCGTGGAGAGCGGTGTGCTGTACGGCGCGGCCGGTGCGGGCCGCGTGGCGGGCGCGGCGCGGGCCGACTACGCGGAGGCGGCCGCCGCAGTACTCGGCACCGACGGGCACGCCGGACAGGTCTACGAGCTGGGTGGTGACGAGCGCCTGACGTATGCGGATCTGGCGCAGGTGATATCGGAGGTGTCCGGCAAGGCGGTGCGGTACCAGGATCTCCCGCAGGACGATTACGCCGCGGCGTTGGAGAAGTCGGGCCTGCCCGGCGATTACGCCAAGGTGCTGGCCGACGCCGACACCGGCGTTCGAGCCGGGCTGCTCGATGTGACAAGCGGCGACCTGCAGAAGCTGCTCGGGCATTCGTCGACATCGGCTGCCGAGGTATTTCGGGCGGCGTTGAACGGGTAGCTGTCGGCTGAGGTTTCCGACCGTGACGCCCTACTCGCTCACCCACTGGACGAGCTGGATGACGATGCCGTTGGGGTCGAGGGTTTGGAAGTAGCGCTCGCCCCACGGTTCGGTTTCGAGCGGGGTCACGATCGGCACGCCCTCGCGTCGGACGCGCTGGTACTCGGTTTCGATGTCGTCGACGACGAAGGCCACCAGCGTGCCCTGGCCCGCGGCGCCCGCGATGCGCTCCGGCTTGAAGGTCGGCAAGCCCGTGCGCAGGTAGATGATGTTGAAACCGGCATCGGGGCGGGTCAGCGAGACGAAACCGTCGGCGGACATCTGTTCCTCGAAGCCGAAGTGCTCGGTGAGGAACTTCGCCGACGCCTCCGGATCGGGCACGTTCAGGGAGAGGGCGGATGCGGTGATGTTCATGGTGCCTCCTCGTGATCCGGCAGACGGGTCCCGGCCGGACCGGCATGCCGAATAACTCTGTACCTAGTACACTGTACTTTGTAGAGAATTTTTCGGCGCGGCGCATTGTGGGCATGATCACGCCGATACGACCGAGGCGGAGGTGCGTGGAGAGTGGGCGGTCGCCGTGGAGGGGGTGGCGCACGAAGCAGCGCGGGTGATCCGGCGCGCACGCTGGAGCTGTTGTGGCGCGAGCCCGCCCGGAGGTCGGGGCGGGGACCGAAGCAGCGCAGCAGTGTCGACGAGGTGGCGGCGGCGGCGGTCGAGATCGCCGATGCCGAGGGGCTCGAGGCATTGACGATGCGGGCGGTGGCGGCCCGATTGGGGTTGACGCCGATGGCCACCTATACCTATGTGCCGGGCAAGGCGGAGTTGCTGGATCTGATGCTCGATTCGGTCTACGGGCAGATGGCTCGCGCGGAGCTCACCGAATTACCTTGGCGGGAAAGGGTTTCCACGGTGGCGGCGGAGAACCGCGAGCTGCTCTCGCGCCATCCCTGGGTCGCCTACGTCCCCACCACCCGTCCGCCGCTCGGACCGGGCGTGGCCGCCAAGTACGACCACGAACTGCGGGCCTTCGACGGACTCGGCCTCGACGACATCGAGATGGACGCCGCACTCACCTACCTGCTCGGATTCGTCACGTCGGTCGCCCGCATCGCGATCGACACCGCGCGCGCCGCGGCCGACAGCGGCATGTCCGACCGCGAGTGGTGGGAGCGCACCGCGCCCGTCCTGGAGCGCCTATTCGACACCGACCGCTATCCCCTCGCGGCCCGCGTCGGAGCGGCCGCGGGCCAGGCTCACAACAGCGCCTACTCCGCCGACCACGCCTGGGACTTCGGGCTGGCCCGCGTACTCGACGGCCTAGCCGCCCTGATCGAAAAGCCCACGCGCTGAACGGCTTCAGGGCACTAGGGGGCGGACCTGCTCGGCGGCGAAGCGGATGAACTCGACAGGGTCGGCGTCCGCCGTGGGTTGCAGGATGACCGTGTCGGCACCCGCCCCGGCGAGGCGGGCGACGGCGTCCGCGACGGCATGCGCATCGCCCGCGACGCCGACGCCCTCCTCGTCGGTGGTTCCGATGCCGTCGACGGATTCGCGGCCCATCCGGAGCATGTCGGCGCGGAGGCGCTCCAGGGCATCGGGGCCGGTCGCCGTCGAGAGGTTGGCAATCACGCGCCCGTCGCCGGAGCGGCCGCCCTTGGCTCGGCCCTCGTTCAGCAAGGCGACGGCCCGGCGCAGCGCGGCGACGGAGGTGCCCGCGGTGAGGATGGCGCCGTCGGCGATCTCGCCGACCAAACGCAGCGTGCGGGGGCCCGTTGCGGCGGAGATGATGTCGGGCGCCTGCGCCGGGGGCCAGTCGAGTGCTACATCGTCGAGCTGGATATAGCGCCCGTCGACGGTGCGCCGCTCACCCGCGAGCAGGCCGCGCAGGGCGTCGATGTACTCACGCAGCAGGGTGACCGGGGATTCGACCCGCGCGCCGATCTGCCCCATCCAGTCCTGCACGCCGTGGCCGACGCACCACACGCCGCGACCCGGGTGAAGTCGTTCCAACGTGGCGATCTCCATGGTCGTGGCGGCCACATTGCGCAGCGGCACCGGCAGTACGCCGATCCCGACGCGCAACCGCTCGGTGTTCGCGAGCACCGTGGCGGTCGTGGCGATTCCACCGCCGAGGAAGCAGTCCTCCCACAGCCACAACTCCTCGAGGCCGGACTGTTCGGCCACGCGCGCCACTTCGCGCAAACGCTCCGGTGGAACCTGTGGAAGAGATACCGCGCCCAGGATCGTCATACATTGATCGGTACCAGACGGCACCGACAACATCGATCGGATTTCGGGTCGTTCCCGGTCCCGCGCTAGTGGTCGGTCTGCACGCGCAGGGTGGTGATGGTGCTGGCCAGGCCCTCGTACTGGTTGACCAGCAGCACGATTTCGATGAGTCGGCGCTCGTCGTAGTGAGCGGCGAGGGCCGACCAGGTGCTGTCATCGATATCGCGGGCCCGCACCAACTGGTCGACGGCCGACAACAGTGCGCGCTCCTTGGCGGGCCAGCCGGGCGCCTCCGGGCCGATGCGCAGGCGGTCCAGGATCTCGCGGGTGACCCCGGCCCGCTTGCCCAGGCGAATGTGGTGATCCGTCTCGTACTCGCACCGGCGCAGGTGCGCCACGCGCAGGATCACCAGCTCGGTCTCGTAGCGCGGCAGTTTTCCGCCGGGCATCAACCGCCCGGAGTAGTGCAGCCAGCCGCGGAACAGCCCGCCGGTGCGGCCGAGGGTGCTGAACAAGTGCGCGTCGGGCGTACCGGCGGCACGTGAAAGTAGCTGCCAGACAACCCAGTTGACGGGCCCCAGTTCACGCAGGCGGCCCGGTTCGATGCGTGGCTTCGTCGACACCATGCCTCACGCTAACAGCGTGCTCGGGCCGGAACCAGACATTGTGAACAACGATGTTCGCCGACCAGCCCCGGCCACACCAGTATTTCGACCGATGCGGGTACTGATAGCCCCGGTCATACCGTCTTGCTCGTGAAACACACCGCGACCGCGGTGACACATAGAGGAGATGACCGACGATGAACGAGCAGAATATTCAGGCCTCGGACCCCGAACTGGCCGCGCTTGACCGGCTGATCGGAACGTGGAAGGTCACCGGCGGGGCCGAGGGCATCGTCACCTACCGCTGGATGACCGGTGAGCGCTTCCTCCTGCAGGACATCCAGCTGGAGCAGTACGGCGAGCGAATCGAAGGCATCGAGGTGATCGGGCGGGAGAAGCCGTTCGGCGCCGAGGCGCCCGGCGCCGACATCAAGAGCCGTTTCTACGGCAACAAGGGCGACACGCTGGACTACGTGTACGAGATGGAGGGCGATGTGCTCACCATCTGGGGCGGCGAGAAGGGATCACCGGCGTACTTCCGGGGTTCGTTCGACGAAGCGGGCGATGTGCTGGACGGGGCATGGGTGTACCCCGGAGGCGGCGGCTACGACTCCACCATGACTCGCGTCGAGCCGGGACACGGCGACAACTGACGACGGCGGGCCCGTGCACGAGCATGCACGGGCCCGTTTCCCCTGGGCTCGCAAGCGTCGAATTGTTACTGTTCGCAGGTGGTTCTCGGGCGTGTGGACGAGCTGGCGCGGATCGACCGGCTGCTGGCCGACGCCCGAGACGGCGTCGGCGGCGCGCTGGTGATCCTGGGTGAGGCGGGGATCGGCAAGACCGCCCTGCTGGACCACGCCGAGCAGGCGGCACCGGGGCTGCGGGTGCTGCGCGGCCAGGGGATCGAATCCGAGGTCGACATCCCCTTCGCCGGTCTGCACATGCTGTTCCACCCGTATCTGGACCGTCTCGAGGAGATTCCCGCACCGCAGGCGCAGTCCCTGAGGTCGGCGTTCGGGCTGACCGACGGTGGTGTCGGCGAACGGTTGCTGACCGACGTGGCGACCCTCTCGCTGCTGTCCGAGCTGACCGGCGACGTGCCGCTGATCTGCCTGGTCGACGACGCACACTGGTTCGACCAGGCGTCGCTGGGCGCGCTGTTGTTCGCCGCCCGGCGGTTGCGGCACGAGCCGGTCGCCATGCTGTTTACCGCGCGGGCGGACACCGGGCGCTTACCGGCCGCCGGGCTCGACACGATGACATTGCCCGCCTTGGATCGCGTCGACGCGACGACGCTGCTGAACCAGCGCGCGCACGATCTGGCCGGTCCGACACGTGCGCGCATTCTGGCCGAAGCGCGCGGAAATCCGCTCGCCATCATCGAGTTCACCGCCGCGCTCACCAGCCGGGAGCGCGGCGACGGTGCCTGGTCGCTGCCCGTGGAACCGCTGCCGGTGACCAGGCAGGTTCAGGACGCCTTTCATGCGCGCATCCGCGAACTCCCGGAGCGCACGCAACGGATTCTGGTCCTGGCCGCGGCCGACGATACGGCGGATCCGGCGGTGGTCGTCCGCGCGGCCGAACAGCTCGAGTTGACCGGCGCCGATCTGGACCCGGCCGAACGGTGCGATCTGATCGAACAGAACGGTCGCGGGATCGCGTTCCGGCACCCGCTCATCCGCACCGCCGCCTACCAGGGCGCGCCCCGCGGCTGGCGGCTCTCCGCCCACCAGGCCTTGGCCGACACGCTGACCGAGGACCGATACGCCGACCACCGCGTCTGGCATCTGGCCGCGGCCACCACCGCGGAGGACGAGACGGTCGCGGCCGCCTTGGAGCTGACGGCTCGGCGCGCCGCTCAGCGTGGCGGGTCGTCCGCGGTCGCGCACGCGCTCGAGCGCAGCGCGCAACTCAGCATCGATCCGGACGATCGCGGCCGACGACTGGCGGGCGCCGCCCGTGCCGCCTACGACGCCGGGGCGCTCGACCGGGCCGACGAATGTGCCTCGGCCGCAGTGGATGTCACCACCAGCAAGTCGATCCACGCCGAGGCCACCTGGATTCGAGCCCAGGTCGCCTACGAGCGGGAGTCACCGGCCGCGGCGGCCGCCCTGATGGTGAGCGGCGCCGCGCCGATCGTCGAAACCCGTCCGGCGCAAGCGGTCTCGATGCTGACCGATGCCATCGGATGCGCCAAGGACGGCGGTGCGCACGACCTGGTGCGGGCCGCGGCGCAGCTGCTCTCGGACGTGCGGGTGGAGCCCGGCTCCGAGTTGCGGCCGGTGGTCGACGGAATGATCGGGCTGGGCCGCTATTTCGACGGTCGCACCGGCGAGGGAGTGGACGGCATGCGGTCGCTGGTCGCGGCAGCGCGGGACGGGCGCGTGCGTGGCATGGTGGAGCGCGTACTCGCCGGATACCTCGCCCTCATCACCGACGATCGGGCCGCGATCGAGGTGCTGGAGGCGGTGGTCGCCGACGCCCGCCGGACGGGCGCCCTGGGCTGGCTGCCCTACTCCCAGGAGCCGCTGGCCATCGCCCTGCTGTTGCGCGGGCGCTTTCGCGACGCGGAAACCGTGGTGTCCGAAGCGCTCTCGGTGTCCACAGACCTCGGCCAGGACACCCAGGCGATCATCATGACCGCCGTGCCCGCCTGGCTGGCCGCCGTGGCCGGTGACGCCGAGCGGTGCCGCGCCCACGCCGAGACCATGCTGCGCAACCGGAACCGGCACCCCACCAACGCCGCCCTCGCCACCTGGGCGCTGGGACTGCTCGACCTCGGCCGGGGGCGCTATGATGCGGCCGCCGATCATCTGGAAACCGCGACCTCCGGGCCGCTGCGCCGCGACTTCCTGATCCGAGCCATCCCCGACCAGGTGGAATCGGCCGTTCGCAGCGACCGAACGGCGCAGGCGGATCGGTACCTGCCCGAATTCACCGACTGGGCCGAACATATCGGACAGCCGTACGCGGAGGCGTTGGTCCAACGGTGCCACGCACTGCTGTCCGCCGACGCCGAGGCCGAGATCCGATTCGACACCGCCCTCCGGCTGCACCGGGAGGCCGAGTGCCCGTACGACTACGCGCGTACCGCGTTGCTGTACGGCGAATGGCTCCGTCGGCAACGCCGCCGCACCGACGCGCACACCCGGCTGCGCGAAGCGCTGCACGCGTTCGAACGACTCGGGGCCGCCGCCTGGGCCGAGCGGGCCCGCGCCGAACTCGGCGTGCTCGGCGACCGGCCCGTTGCGCGGCCGCACCATCACGACCCCGTCTCGCGGCTCACCGCGCAGGAATTGCAGGTCGTTCGGCTCGCCGCGGCCGGACTCAGCAACCGTGACATCGCCGCCCAGCTGTTTCTCAGCCCCCGTACCGTCGGCCATCACCTGTACCGCGCTTACCCGAAGCTCGAGATCGCCAAGCGCACCGAGCTCGCGCGATTCAGCTTCTGATGTCGTTACTCGGCAAGGAGTTTCAGCACGACCGGGCGGGATATGGTCCCGGCGACCCGCCGGGCCAGTTCGTTGGCGCTCGCTCCCGCCGCGTGGGCTCCGCGCAACGCGGCGGCGAGTTGCTCGCGTGCGGCCTCGGCCTCGGCCTGTGCGGCGCGCAGGCGCTCGACGGCGCCATCGATCGCATCGACGGGCGTGCCGGGTTCGACGGACCTGGTGGTCAAATGGTTGACCGGTTGCGGCTCGCGGCGCATGGCGGCGCGGGCGAACTCCTGCAGGAACTCCTGCGTTGCCGCGGAATCCGCGGCCGCGGGGCCGAGTAGCAGCCGGGTGGTCTGCGGCACCGCGTGGGTCCAGGCGGCCAGGCCGCACAGCGCCAGCAGGAGTCGGCCCGCCACGCGTTCGTCCACACCGAATTGTTCCTGGGCGCGGGCGAATTTGCGGGCGTACAACTCGTCCCGGCGGCCGTCGACATCGTGCGCGTCGGCGCCGCGGTGCAGCGCCTCCCACAGCAGCAGCCGCAGCAGTTGGGGATTGTCGCGGTGGTAGCGGAACAGCTTGCCCACGTAGTCGCCGGGCTCGGTGTCGGCCAGCGGCTGGACGACGTCGCTGAACTCGTCCAGCGACTCGATGAGGATGACGTCGAACAGCTTGTCCTTGCTGCCGAACAGGCCGTAGATGCGTTCCTTGTTCACCCCGGCGGCCTCGGCGATGCGATCGACGCGCGCGCCAGCCAGGCCGTATTCGGCGAACTCGTCGCGGGCGGCGCGCAGCAGCGCCTGCCGGGTCGCGTCGCTGCGCTTGGTCGGAGCGGTCATGGGGAGAACTTTACCAGCCTCCAACCAACTATTCGGTTGACTCCTTGGCGGAATGCGCTTACCGTCGTCGCCATGGCGCCAACTATCGTCACGGACCAGGTCGTCTCGCCCTCCGCGGGTGCGTTACCCCGTGCCCACACGGGACGCACACTGCCGGTTTTCGTGCTGTCCGCCCTGCTCGCCACCGGCCAGATGTACGTGCCGATCCCCATGTTCTCGGCCATGCAGTCGGACTGGCAGGTGGGGCCGAGCGTGATGACCTGGATCATCAGCGCCTTCGCCTTCGGCTATGCGGGCGGGTTCGTCCTGTTCGGCCCACTGTCGGACCGGTTCGGGCACCGCCGGGTGCTGGTGACCGGCATGCTGATCGCCGCGGTGGTCACCCTGTTGACCGGCATGGCGTTCTCGGCTCCCGTCGCGATCGCCCTGCGCATCGCGCAGGGACTGATCGTCGGATCGATCCCGCCCGCGATTATGGCCTACATCGGAACCCGGATCGATCCCGCGCACCGCCCCGTGGCGACCATGTCGGTCTCCACCTCGTTCCTGGCCGCGACGGTCGTGGCGCAGATCGCCGCCCAGACCATGGTCGCCTCGTTCCCGTGGCGCGCGGTGTTCGTCGTGTCGGCCGCGGCGTTCGCGGCGCTGGCGATGCTGCTGCGGGCGGTCATGCTCGCGGATGCTCCGACGGGCGCGGATCAGCCACTGCTGCACAGTTATTCGGCGATTCCCGCGGTGCTGCGGATCCGGCCGCTGCTGCCGATGCTGGTGGCCGGGGCGCTGGCCATGGCGGTCATGGTCGGGATCTATACGGGGATCGAGCTCACGGGTCTGGTGCACGGTTCCGGGGAACTGCTGACGCTGCGGGCCGGAGCGCTGCCGGTGATGGCGCTGCTGCCGGTGCTGGCCGTGCCGCTGGCGCGGTTGTCCAAGCCGGGCCAGATCGTGCTCGGCGTGCTGATCGCGGCGACCGCGATGGTGCTCGCCGCGTTCGCGGGCAGTCACCTCGCGCTGCTGACCGTGCTGCTCGCCGTTCTGGTGGGCGGGCTGGGCACGATCGCTCCCGCGGTCCTGCAGAGCGCCGGTGAGTTGGGCGGTGAGGCCCGTGCCGCTGCCATGTCGGTGGCGATGTTCAGCTTCTACGTGGGTGCGACCGTGGGACCCCTGGTGGCGGCGGCCGCTGCGCCGCACGGGTTTTCGATCCTCGCGTGGTCGCTGGCGGCGATGCTCGTGACGGCCTTCGGCCTGACCCTGGTCGGCATGCGCCTGCAGCGGGTGCGGACAACCCCGCAGCGAAGCGGCCCTCATGTCCTCAATCCCGCAGGGCCTGGCCGAGTTTGGTGAGTTCGAGGGCGCTGCGGGCGCGGGTCAGCACGTTGGCCCGGGAGCGCAGGATATGGGTGAGCAAGGTGTCCAGGGCGTGGTCCAGGTCGCCGGCGAGGATGCGCTCGGCGATCGCGATGTGATCGGCGGTCATTGCCGCGACTCGTTCCGGGGTCGGCACGTCCAGCGAGCGGATCGGGCGAATTTTGGCGTACACGGTGGTCAGCGCCTCGGCCAGCGCCGAATTGCCCGCCGCCGTCAGCAATGTGGTGTGGAACCGCTCGTCCGCGGCGACGAGTTCGGCCCCCGCGTCCGGCGGGTCGTCGCGCAGTGCGCGCCAGCGATCCAGCTCCCGCCGGACCGCCAATTGATCGTGCGATGTCGTATTCGACCGCGCGACAGTGATGATCGCCGGATCGCGGCCAGCGGCGAATCGGACGCGCTGAATTCCTCGCGTCTCCAGAACTATTCGCAATTCGTACAGATCGCCCAGCTCGTCGAGACGCGGCCGGTACGGATACAGCCCGTCGCCGTGGCGTTCCACCAGGCCATCGGAGAGCAAGCGGGCCAACGCCTCTCGCACGGGTGTCCGCGAGACCCGGTACGTCTCGGCGAGGCGTTCCTCGCCGAGCCGCACGGTCGGGTCGAGCGCGCCCGCCGCCAGGTCCCGGCACAGCGAGCGGTAGACCCGCTCTCCCAACGAGATACGCCCCCTGCGCGCCATCTCGTCTTTCCCGTCAGATGGCCATCGCCGCGCGGACGGCGGCTGCCGCGTCCGCCCCGCCCGCTCCCGAGGAGGCGATCCGGCCGGATTGCAGCACGTGGTAGCGCCCCGCCGCCTGCAAGGCGAAGCCGATGTGCTGCTCGACCAGCAACACGCTCAGACCACCGCGGCGCGTGAGTTCGAGGACCGTACGCTCGATTTCGGCGACCACGGACGGCTGGATGCCTTCGGTGGGTTCGTCGAGGATCAGCAGCCTGGGCTCCGTGACGAGGGCCCGCGCGATGGCCAGCTGCTGGCGCTGGCCGCCGGACAGCAGCCCCGCCTTGCGGTCGAGCAGTTCGCGCAGCGCCGGAAACAGGTGCAGCGCCTCATCGATCAGCGCTTTGCCGCGCCTGCGCCCATCGGCGACCACCTGCAGATTCTCCGCGGCCGTCAGCTGGGGAAAACACTGCTGTCCCTGCGGGACATAGGCCATCCCGCGCCGCACTCGGCGCGACGGTGCGAGCCTCGTGACCGTCTCGCCGTCGAAGCGGATCTGACCGGACCGCACCGGTAGCAACCCGACGGCGGCACGCAGCAGGGTCGTCTTACCGGCGCCGTTGTGGCCCATGACGGCGGCGACCCCGTCGTCCGGCACGGTCAGCGAAACGCCGTGGATCACTTCTGTGCGGCCGTAACCGGTATGGACGTCAACTAGTTCCAGCATCCGCTGCCTCCTCGGCGTAGGTTTCGACGGCGGCCGCGGTGCCCAGGTACACCTGCTGCACCTTCGGATCGGCCTGCACCTGCTCGACCGTGCCCTCGCTGAGCACCCGGCCACCGGCCAGGACCGTCACCGAGCTGGCATATGCCCGCATGAAGTCCATGTCATGTTCGACAACGATGACGACCCGGTCGGAACCTATGCGGCGCAACAGATTCCCCGTCTCCTCGCGCTCCTCGGCGCTCATCCCGGCGACCGGCTCGTCGAGCAGCAGCACCGAGGCGTTCTGCACCAGCAGCATGCCGATCTCGAGCCATTGTTTCTGCCCGTGCGCGAGCACCCCGGCCGGTTTGTCGCGCATGCTTTGCAAACCCGTTGTCTCCAAGGCGGAGTCGATGACGGGGAGCACGTCCCGGCGCCGCCGAAGCAGGGTGAGCGGCGAGCGCCCGGCGCCCGCGGCGATATCGAGATTCTGCAGCACCGTGAGCTGCTGGAACACGCTGGCGGTCTGAAAGGTGCGGCCGACGCCGAGTCGGGCGATCTGATGCACCTTGCGGCGCAACAGTTCCACGCCCGACTTCTGTGCCGAGCCGGTCGCGGGAACCAGGCCGGTGATCGCGTCGATAAGTGTGGTCTTACCCGCTCCGTTGGGTCCGATCAGAAAGCGCAGATCGCCTTGCAGCACGGTCAGATCGACGTCGGACACTGCCTTGAATCCGTCGAAATCGACCGAGAGACCCCGGATTTCGAGATACTCGCTGTCCATCCCTCCGGTGCCGCCGAACTTCGGCCCGCGGGCAGGTGCGGTCGATCCCGATGCGGCCTGGTTCACTTCGTCGTCGGTCATCGCGCCTCGACCTTCCGCTCCGCCTGGACGTTCCCCGCTCCGGCCGGGGCAGTCGCCGACACCGGGATCGCCGGGCGTCGGAACCGATCGGCCAATCCCTTTGCCGTCGGCCATATCCCGGCCAGACCGGCCGGAACGAACCCGACCACCACGATGAACAGCACGCCCTGCAGGTAGGTCCACCCGGACGGGAAGTGCTCGGAGAACGTGGTCTGCGCCCAGGCGACGCCGATGGCGCCGAGCACCGGGCCGAGCAGCGTGGTGCGGCCACCGATCGCGACGCCGATGAGGAAGACGATCGACGGCACCACCCCGATGTCGGCCGGAGAGATGATGCCGACGATGGGTGTGAACAACGCCCCCGCGATACCGGCGAAGAAGGCTGCCGCCACATACGCGACGATCTTGATATTGGCGGGGTCGTAGCCGAGGAACCGCACCCGCTCCTCCTGGTCGCGCACCGCCACCAGCAGTTCCCCGTAGCGACTGTGTATCAGCTGCCGCGCCACCGCCGTGACGAGCAGCAGCGCCGCGGCCGCGATGAAGAACAGCATCCGCCGATTCACGGGATCGTCGAGCCGGAACCCGAAGAACGCGCGGAAATCGCTGAGCCCGGTGAAGCCGCCGATGGTCTGCTGCCCGGTCAGCAGGACGGCCAGCGCGGCGGTCAGCGCCTGGGACAGGATCGCGAAGTACGCCCCCTTGACCCGTCGCTTGAACACCCCGAACCCGAGCAGCGCGGCGAGCAGGGCGGGCAGCACCAGCACGGCCAGGATCGCCACCGGAGCGGACGCGAAAGGCACCCAGTACGAGGGCAATTCGGCTATTCCGGCGATCTGCATGAACTCCGGCACGTCCTGCTTCAGCCGCGCGGCATCGGCCAGCTGCATGTGCATCGCCATGATGTACGCGCCGATCCCGAAGAACACCCCTTGGCCGAGGGTGAGCATGCCGCCTCGGCCCCAGGCCAATCCGATGCCGACCGCGACGATGGCGAAGCACAGGAACTTGGCCAGCAGGCTCAACCGGAAGTCGCTCAGTGCGACGGGCGCCACCGCGAACAGCAGCACCGCGGCGATGGCGAAACCGCCGAGCGTCCGCACGTGCCCGCTCATGCCAGGCTCCTCGTCCGAACGGTGAACAGCCCTTGCGGCCGCACCTGCAGGAAGACCACGATGAGCACGAACACGATCACCTTCGCCACGGATGCGGTGGTGGAGTACTCGATGAACGAATTCAGCAGTCCCAGTGCGAAAGCCGCCAGCACGGTGCCCTTGATCTGACCGAGCCCGCCGATCACGACGACCAGGAACGCGTCGACGAGATAGCTCTGTCCGATCGTCGGGCTGGTCGATCCGATCAGCGTGAGCGCGACACCGGCCACCGCCGCCAGCCCCGACCCGATGAAGAACGTGCCCACATCGGTCGAACGGCTGGATACGCCGCTGGTTTCGGCGAGGTCGCGGTTCTGTACGACGGCCCGGATGCGCCGCCCCAGCGGAGTCGCCCGCAGTGCGGCGGCCAGCGCGACGACCGCGGCGGCGGCCAGGACCAGGATGAAGATGCGAGTCTTGGGTACCACGGCCCCGGCGATGGTGAGGCCGCCGGAGAGCCATTCGGGCACGACCACATTCTTGGCCGGTGCGCCGAATATGTTGCGCGCCAACTGCTGCAGGATCAGTCCGACGCCGAAGGACACCAGCAGGGTATCCAGCGGCCGCTCGTACATCCAGCGGATCAGTCCCATTTCCAGTGCGGCGCCCAGCGCTCCGCCGACCAGGAATCCCGCGAACAGCGACACGATGAGCGCCACACCCGTCGCGTGTACCACCTGCTGCACGACGAAGGTCGTATAGCAGCCCGCCATGATGAATTCGCCGTGCGCCATATTGATCACGCCCATCTGACCGAAGGTCAACGACAGGCCCAGCGCCGCCAGCAGCAGAATGGATCCCAGACTCAGGCCGGTGAACAGCTGGCCGATCACCACTTCCATGGGCATTACCTCGATTTCGCTCGATCCACCGGTGTGGTCCCGTCCTCCCTATACGGGGACGGGACCACACCGCCCCTCATCGACGGCCTTCGGCTACCTCAGGCCCTTGGCCCACTCGTAGGACCTCAGATACGGGTCCGGCGCAATCGGCTTGCCGGAGTCCCACACCGTGTAGATCAGGCCGTCCGCGTGGATCTCGCCGATCCGCGCGGTCTTGGTGATGTGGTGGTTGGATCCGTCGACGGTCACGGTGCCCTCGGGGGCGTCGAAGCTGACTCCGTCGGCGGCATTCTGCACGTCGGCCACCGCGAACGACTTCGCCTTCTCGACCATGTTCTTCCACAGGAAGACCGAGGTGTAGGCGGCCTCCATCGGGTCGGAGGTGGGCTTGTCGGCGCCGTGGACGGACTTGTAGGCGTTGACGAACGCCTTGTTCTGCGGGCTGTCGACGGTCTGGTAGTAGTTCCAGGCCGTCAGCTGACCGGCGATGTTCTGCGGGCCGATGCCCGTGACCTCCTCCTCGGCGATCGATACCGAAATCACCGGCATATCGGCCGCTTTCAGGCCCGCGTTGGCGTACTCGCGAAAGAAGGCCACGTTCGAGTCGCCGTTGAGTGTGTTGAATATCGCGCCCGCCTTGGCATTTCGCACCTTGTTGACGATTGTGGAGAAATCGGTGGAACCCAGCGGCGCGTAGTCCTCGCCCTTGATCTCCATCCCGTTCGCCGCCGCGTAGGCTTTGATCTCGCGGTTGGCGGTCTGCGGGAACACATAATCGCTGCCGACCAGATACAGCGACTTGACGCCTTTCTGCTTCAAATAGTCCAGCGCGGGCAGGATCTGCTGGTTCGTGGTGGCGCCGGTGTAGAAGATGTTCTTGCTATCCTCCAGGCCCTCATATTGCACGGGATAGAACAGCAGCGAGTTCAGCGCCTCGAACTTGGGTTTCATCGCCTTGCGGCTGGCCGAGGTCCAGCCGCCGAAAACCGCTGCGACACAGTCGGAGCTGATCAGCTTCTCGGCCTTCTCGGCGAAGGTCTTCGGATCCGACGCGCCGTCCTCGGGCACGATCTGGATCTGCTTGCCCAGCACCCCGCCCGCGGCATTGACCTGATCGACCGCCAGCTTGGTGGAGTTGGCGACGGTGACCTCGCTGATGGCCATGGTGCCGGTGAGCGAGTGCAGAGATCCGATCTTGATCGTATCCTTCGAGGTGTCGACGCACGACGTTGCGGCCGAGCCGGTTTCGGCGTCGTCGCGGGCGCCGCAGGCGGTCAGCAGCAGGGCCGACAGCGCGACGGCGGTCGGTACGGCCACGATCCTGACCAGGCGGCGGGAGCGGTGACGACGAGCGTCACGAGAATCTGACATGGGCGGAACCCTTCTCACTTCATCAAGAGTGCGGCGACACCCGCGTTGTATACAGCGGCTGTATCCGTGCGCCGAAGAGTAAGTGGGAAGTGTTGCGCCCGAATATTTCCCGGTGACAACCGTGTTGCCGACGTTTCGGGAATGTGAATTCTCGTATTCCGGCGGACTATCGCAGCACGTACGGGGATATGGAGCTGCGGTGTTCGCTGATGTCGAGCGACTTGCCCAGCGGCGGGAAGGCCCGCTGCGGGCAGTTGGTCCGTTCGCAGACACGGCAACCCGCGCCGATCGGGGTGGCCTGGGGATCGTTGAGATCCAGCCCGTCGGCGTACACGACCCGGCCCGCGTGCCGCAGCTCGCAGCCGAGCCCGATGGCGAAGGTCTTGCTGGGCTCGCCGTAGCGGGTGGCCCGCCGCTCCACGGTGCGCGCGATCCACAAATACTTGCGGCCGTCGGGCATCTGGGCGATCTGGGTCATGATCCGCCCCGGATAGGCGAAGGTCTCGTAGACGTTCCACAGCGGGCAGGTGCCGCCACTGGAAGAAAAGTGAAAACCGGTGGCGGACTGCCGTTTCGACATATTCCCGGCGCGGTCGACGCGCACGAACGAGAACGGCACCCCGCGCAGCTTCGGCCGCTGCAGCGTCGAAAGCCGGTGGCAGACGGTCTCATAGCTCTGGGTGAAGAAGGCCGACAGCCGTTCGATGTCGTAGCGGAAGTTCTCGGCAACCTCGTGGAAGTACGAATAGGGCAGCACCAGGGCGGCGGCGAAGTAGTTGGCCAGCCCCAGCTGGGCGAGGGTGCGGGAATCGTCGGAGGCGAAATTTCCCTCCTCGACCAGCTCTTCGATCAGTTCGCCGCATTCCAGATAGCCCAGTTCGGCCGCGAGCTTGAACACCCGCTGCCCGCCCGACAGGTGCGGAGCGATCTCCAGCCGCCGGGCCTCGGTGTCGAAGCGGTGCAGCACGCCCTCGCCGAGATCGATGCGCTCGACGATCTGCACCCCGTGCGCGGTGGTGAGCCGACGGGCGATCTCGCGCTTGAGATCGCCGCCGTGGAAACGCATCCGGGTGGCGAGTTCCTCTGCGGCGGTATCCAATTCGTGAATGTAGTTCTGCCGCTGATAGAAGAAGTCGCGCACCTCCTCGTGCGGGCGGGAGATGGCCCCGGACCCGCTGCCGTCGGCGAAGCGGTCCTCGGTGGCGGCGGCCAACTGGGCGGTGGTGTTGCGGAAGCGGCGGTGCATATTGACCATCGCGCGGGCCAGGCTCGGGTGCGCGGAGACCATATCGGCGATCTCCTGGGCGTCGGCCTCGATGCCGAGCTCTTGGTCCATCACCACTTCCTGCAGCTCGGCGATGAGCCGGGTGTCGTCCTGGGAGGAGAAGAATCCGGCGTCGACCCCGAACACCTCGCTGATGCGCAGCAGCACCGGTACGGTGAGCGGGCGGACATCGTGTTCGATCTGATTGAGGTAACTCGCCGAGATCTCCAGCTTCTTGGCGAGCGAGACCTGGCTCAGCCCTCGTTCGGTGCGCAGCTGTCGCAGCCGCGCGCCGACGTAAGTCTTGGCCATATGTCCAGTTTAGGGCGGTTTCGCAGGTCTGCAAACCTCTGATTAGCAGAACGAGCGAGCGATGTGTCACACCCCCGCGCTACCGTCGAACCGTGCTGTTGTCGCAAGTCGTTGCGGCGTCGCGGGCCGTGCGGGCGACGTCGTCACGCAAGACCAAGATCGCCACGCTGGCCGAGCTGCTGGGCCACGCCGGGCCGGACGAGCTCGCCCAGGTCGTGGCGTGGGTGTCGGGGGATCTACTGCAGGGCCGTATCGGCACGGGCTGGCGCACGCTGGTCGCCGTCGCGGTCGATCCCGCCGCCGAACCGAGCCTGACCGTACCGGCGGTGGACGCGGTGCTGAGCGAGCTGGCCCGCACCGGCGGTTCCGGCTCGGCGGCCCGTCGGCAGGAACTGCTGGTGGGGCTGCTGTCCGCGGCCACCGCCGAGGAGCGTGACTTCCTCGTCCGACTGCTGACCGGCGAACTGCGCCAGGGCGCCCTGACCGCGATCGTGGCCGAGGCGGTCGCGGCGGCGGCACAGGTGCCGATCGATCTGGTCCGTCGCGCGCATATGCTCTCCGGCCGCCTGCCGGTGACGGCCGCGGCGGCGATGACCGGCGGCGCGCCCGCGCTGGCGGAGTTCCGGTTGGAGGTGGGCAGGCCGATTCAGCCCATGCTCGCCTCCCCGGGCGCCACGCTCGAGGAGGCCTTCACCGAATTCGGCGGCGACGTGAGCGTCGAGCACAAGCTCGACGGCGCGCGAATTCAGGTGCACCGCAAGGGATCGCGGGTGTGGGTCTTCACGCGCACGCTGCGCGACATCACTGGCAACGTGCCGGAGCTGGTGGAGCTCGTCACCGGATTGGACTGCGAGAGCGTGGTTCTCGACGGGGAGACGCTGGCCCTCACGGATGCCGGTCGCCCGCGCCCGTTCCAGGAGACGATGAGCCGCTTCGCGATCACCCCCGACGCCGTCCGGCCCGGGGCGGATCCGGCGGTCAGCGAGGCCGCCGCCCTCGGCCAGGCCGTCCCCGCGGCGTCATCGACCCGCGAACTGCTGCTGCACCCGTACTTCTTCGACTGCCTGCATCTGGACGGCGCCGATCTGCTGGATGCGCCGCTCTCCGAGCGCCGCGCGGCGCTGGCGAAAGTAGCCGCCGCGCACAGTATCCCGTCGCTGACCCATCCCGATGCCGAAGCGGCGGCGGCGTATTTCGACGGCGCGCTGGCCGCCGGGCACGAGGGCGTCGTGGTCAAGTCCCTGGCCGCGCCGTACGCCGCCGGGCGGCGGGGCAGGGCCTGGCAGAAGATCAAACCCACCCACACGCTGGATCTGCTCGTGCTCGGCGCCGAATGGGGTTACGGCCGCCGCACCGGCTACCTGTCGAATCTGCACCTGGGCGCGCGCGATTCGGACGGCGGCGATCCGGTGATGGTCGGCAAGACCTTCAAGGGGCTCACCGATGCGCTGCTGCGGTGGCAGACCTCGGAATTCCCCCACCACGAGCGTGCCCGTGACGAGCACACCGTCTACCTGCGGCCCGAGCTGGTGGTCGAGATCGCGCTCGACGGGGTTCAGGTGAGCCCGCGTTACCCGGGCGGCGTCGCGCTCCGCTTCGCGCGGGTGGTTCGCTATCGGCCCGACAAGGAGCCTGCCGAGGCCGACGCCATCGATGCCGTCCGCGCCCTGCTGCCGGTGTCGGCCGCGCAGTCGGATCCACCCGTCGCCGAGTGAGCGGCCCCGGCGGAACTGCCAGCGGATGGGCGCGGTGGGCGTGGGCCACCGCTCCGGGTGCGAGCAGGCGCGGGCGGAGCCCGCGTGGAACCACTCGATAGGCGGCGCGCCGGACTCAAAATCAGAAACCAACCAGTAGGCATGTAAAGCTGGTCGAGGAATGGGCGACAACCGGGCGGATGCGCTGCGGCGTGCTGGCACATCGGGAGTGATCAGGACTTGGCAGGTAGGAGGCGGGCGGTCGCCCGGATATGGGCGGCGGCGGTGGTGACGGCGGTATCGGTGCTGACTCCGGTCGTATTCGATACGGGACGGTCGGTCGCGCGTGCCGACCTCCTGGAGAATCTGGTCAACCCGCCGCACGAACTCGCGTCCATTCTTCCGACCCCGCTCGACGACAGGTTCTACGCCCCGCCAGGGAGTATCCCGAGCTGCTGGCGCTGCTCAACGACGACGAGTGGCGGTTGGCGCACGCCTTCCGCGATATCTGCGTCGGCGGCGAGGCGATACTGGGCGTGATCGCCTCACTGAAGGTCGAGCAGCTCACCGATGTACCGGATCCGAGCGCCCATCCGATGGTCCGAAAGATCCTGGCGGACAACCGGCTCGGCGCGATCGCCCCCAAAGCGCCCGCCCTGATCTACCACGGCGTGCACGAGTTCTGGATTCCCTTCGAGCAGGCGCGGAACCTGCATGCCGACTGGTGCCGACGCGGCGCCCGCACCCGCCTCGACCCGATGCCCGGCGAGCATTTCACCGTCGGCGCCCTGGCCATCCCCGCCACCAGCGCCTGGGTCGACGGCCTGTTCGCAGGCCAACTGGTTCCACCCGGCTGCACGGAAGCGGGCCGCTGACCGGCCGCATTATCAGGCGGTTCTCAGCTGGCGTTGCGGTTGTCGCCAAGGTTGCCGGGCAGACTCGGGGTTGACGGGGCTCGGCCATTTTCCCGCTGCCGGCGGCGCTGAAGTCCGCGCCGCCGGCGGCAATTCTTTCGGGTCAGTGGTCGTAGGAGTGGTGTCCGCTGAGGTTGGGTAGGCGGCATAGACCGGCGGAGATCTCCGCGGCGAGATCGTCGTAGGCGGCCGCCAGTTCCGACAGCCGCCGGGAGGCGTCGCGAACCATCCATTCGGGCGCGTCGGCGAGCGTGAAGTACGACAGCGCGGAGTACTGGGCCAGTCGATCGATCACGGTGCCGACCGTCTCGGTGTGTAGGCGCACGCCGCCGCGTGCGCGCGGTAATTCCGTTGCGACCCAATGATCTATGTCGTGCACCAACTGGGCGCGATGTCTATCGATGCCGTGTGCGGCGGTCGGCGTCGAGGCGAGCCGCTGCTCGTGCAGCTCGGCCAGCCGGCAGGCACAGCGCAGCACGAAATGATCCTCGGCTGCGGACCCGCGGCATGCCTCCAAGAGGCTGTGTTTGGGTGGGAGCGATTCCACGGCGCCATCTTGCCCGCCGAATGTTTCCGATCAGCAACGACATTCGATGGCGCGCTGTGATCTTGTTCGCCGCGCGGTGTCGGCCGGACCGCTGCCGCCCACGTCAGTTCTGTTTTCCGCCTCGTCACCCGAAAGCCGGTCGGGGCGCGGACTTTTCAGTTCCGCCCGATCGCCTTGGCGAGGAGCGGGAATATCAACACGGTGGTGGCGCCCGCCGCAACCAATGCGGACGCCAGATCCGGGCTCATCAGTTCGGCGCCCGTGGCGACCTGGGTGACCGCGACGATGATCGGCAGGCCGGTCGCCGCGTACAGGGCCAGCTGAATGCGCTCGCGACCGTAATCCAGGTTCGCGCCGTGTGGTATGAACCGTTCGCTGAACCATACCGGGACCCCGCGCGCCGCGGCGATCGCGAGCACGAACACCACCCAGGTGAGCGGATTCCGTGCCACCGCGGCGGGGTCGATGCCCATCCCGGATACGACGAAGAAGATGGGGATCAGCACGCCGTAACCCACTGTCTCCAACGATGATTCGATATGCGGATACTGCTCGGCGACGAGGCTGCGCAGGATCAGGCCCGCGGCGAACGCGCCCAGTACGACATCGAGATCGAATTCGTCCGCGACCGCCATCAGGGTCAACAGCAGCAGGAAGACCACCCGCACCGGCAACTGTGCCGTCCCGCCCTCCAGCGCGGTGACGACCCGGGCCAGGCGGGGGAACCGCTCGAACAGGCGCGTGGGCACCAGCCACACCAGCGCCGCCGCGGCCACGAACAGCAGCAGCACGATCACCGCCGCCGCGGTGTTCCGACTGGTCAGCAGCACCGACATCGCGACGATCGGACCGAGCTCACCCACCGCCCCGTGTGCGAGAACCGCACGGCCCAAAGGCTGTTCGAGCACGCCGTCCTGTTTCACGATCGGCAGCAGGGTGCCGAGCGCGGTCGAGGTGAGCGCGATCGCGACCGCCACTTGCGCGGTGAAACCGGCGTCCCGCGCCACCAGCCAGACCAGCGCCCACGCCAGCACCAGGCACACCAGCCAGGTCGACCACGCCACCCGTCCGGACCTGCCCCGCAGCAACCGCGGGTCCAACTCGTAACCGGCCAGCAGGAAGAGCATCCCCAGCCCCAGCTCGCTCAGGAGATCGACGCCGCCCTCGCTACCCGCCAGCTCGAATACGTTGGGCCCGAACAGCATCCCCAGCACGAGCAGGATCACCACATCCGGCACGAACCCGCGCGACATCCGGGCGAGCAGGGGAGCGGCCACCGCGGCCGCGGCGATCCAGAACAACGACACGATCGCCGAGGACGTCGCGCCTGCCACCTGCTCCGCCGCCAGGAACATCGGGCCATCGTCGCACGGCAACCACCCGACCTCCGGGCACGACACAACTCGTCGGTGGGGCAGTCGTGCCGCACGAACCCGTCTGGAACCTCGTGGATGGACCGCCCACGGTCGCTCTCGGTCGACGGTGCCGCGGCCGTGCGGTCACCCGCCCGGCTTGGGCGGCGCCGGTAGCGTGCAGCGGGCGTCGGCGGGCGGGGCCTGCAGATCGACCAGGTATCCGGCGACGGCGTCGTTCACGCACTCGCTGGCGCCGGACAGGGCGATGGTGTGCTGCTCGCCCTCGACGGTGAGCATGGAGCCGCCGAGCGCTGAAGCCAGGCTGACGCCGCCGTCATAGGGGGTGGCCGGGTCGCCGGTGATCGAGATCGTCAAGGTGTCGGGCAGGTCCTCGATGCCGGTGGCGTAGGGATAGTCGAGTGTCGGTGCGGCTGGCCAGAATTCGCAGCCGTCGCGGGCGCCGTCGGCGCCTCGCCCGGTGTCGGTGAACGGGGCCGCGTGCTGGATTCGGCGCTTGAGATCGGTTTCCTGATCCGGGGTGCGCCGCTGTTCGTCCATGCAGTTGATCGCGTAGAGCGCCTCGTTGAAATTGCCGTAGCGCCCGTCGGGGCCGCGCCCGGCGAAGGCGTCGCCCAGCGCGGCGAGGGTGTCGCCACGTCCCGTCTCGAGCTCGGCGATGCCCTGGGTGATCGCGGGCCAGGCCGCGGAGTCGTACAGTCCTGCGGTCACCGAGCCGTAGACGTCGTCGAAGCCCAGCTGTCGTCCGTCGGCGGTGGCTACCGGCCGGTCGAGCAGTGGCCGGACAATGTTCTGGAATTTCTCGGTGGCCTTGCCGGGATCGGTACCCAGCGGGCAGTCGGGTCGGGCCGCACAGTCGGTGGCCATCGCGTCGAAAGACCGCTGGAAGCTGGTGAATTGCGAGATCCGTCGTTCGACGGTCCCCGAACGCGGATCGATGGCGCCGTCGAGGACCATGGCTCGCACGTTCCGGGGGAACATTTCGGCGTAGACCGCGCCGAGCCGGGTGCCGTAGCTCTGGCCGAGGTAGGTCAGCTTCTTGTCGCCCAGCGCCGTGCGCAGGATGTCCATATCGCGTGCCGCGTCACGGGTTCCGACGTGGGCGAGCACATCCCGGCCGCCGGAACGCTCGGCACACCGGTCGACCAGCCCGCGGGTGTCCTGCTCGGTCCAGGTGCCCGCGCCGACGGCGACCGTGGTCACGGCGTCTCCGGCGTCGGTTTCCGCATCGGTGAAGCAGTCGACGGCCGGGGTGGAGGCGCCGACTCCGCGGGGGTCGAAGCCGATGAGGTCGAACTTCTCGGTGACCGGACTGGTCGCCCAGGTCTTCGACGCGACGGCGGCCATGCTCGAGCCCGGTCCGCCGGGGCCACCGGGGTTGAGCAGCAGCGATCCGACCTTCTCGCCGCGTGCGGGTGCTTTGAGCAGTGCGATCCGCGCGGTCCGGCCTGCCGGGTCTTCGTAATCCAGGGGCACCTCCACTCGTGCGCACTGGAACGCCGGGTTGCTGGAGAATGCCTTCTCGTCGGCGGTCGTGGTGGCGTACCCCGCGCACGGTTCGAACGACAATCGCTGGTCGTAGAAGCGCTGCAGCTCCGGCGACGGCTGGCGGTGCGCCGGGGGCGCCGGTTGAGAGCAGGCGACGAATGCCGATGCGAGCAGGAACGCCGTGGCAGCCGCAGCCGCGCGGCGCGGGCCGAATCGGCGCAGGCCGACAGAGCGCGCGGACCTGCCGCGGTCCGCGTTCTCCGGGCTGTGGGTGGAACTCCTCGTCATGGCCGTCACTCCTCCGGCACCGATTCCACGGCACGGGGTGTGCCGATTCGGGCGCCAGTCTCGGCTGTGCCGTAGCGGCATGGTCAAGTGTCGAGTTCGCTCACACCAGCTCTACCCGTACCCCCGCCTCACGAATGGCGGCCACCGCGGTGGGCTCGGCGGCATTGTCGATCACGAGGATGTCGATCTCCTCGATGGGACAGATGCGGGCCAGGGCCGTCTGCTCCAGCTTCTCGGCGGTGGCCACCGCGATGACACGGGTTGCGCGGCGCGCCATTTCGGCGTTCACGCCCGCCTCGTCCAGGTGGCGGCACTGGGCGCCGCCGACGGCCGATATCGCGTTCACGCCGAGAATGGCCGTGTCCAAATGCAATTCGGCCAGGGCGCGTTCGGCCAGCGGGCCGTGCAATTCGTAGGACTCGCGCCGCGCCATCCCGCCCAGGCAGATGGTGCGCAGCTGCGGGCGCAAGACCATCTCGCTGGCGATATTGAGCGCGTTGGTGACGATGGTCGTCTGATTGTCGGACGAGGTCGGCAGGTCCGGGCGCCCGGCCAGTGCACGGGCCACCGCCGTGGTGGTGGTGCCGCCGTTGAGACCCACCACCTCGGCCGGATCCACCAGTCCCGCAGCGTATTCGGCGACACGCTGCTTGGCCGCGTCGCCGCTGCGATACCGGGCGGGCAGCTCGTAGGCGACCGACGTGGCGACGATGCCGCCGTGTGTGCGGGTGGCCAGCTGCTGATCGGCCAGCGCGGTGAAGTCGCGGCGGATGGTGGCGGGGGAGACGCCGAGCACCGCGGCAGCCTCCTCCACCGACAGCCGTCCGGTATCGGCCAGCAGTTCCAGCAGCCGGTTCCAGCGCTGGGACCGATCGGCCGCAGCGGTCATTTCACGCTCCCGGCGGTCAGCCCGGCGACCAGGCGTTTCTCGATGAGCGCGAACAGGATGACAACGGGCACGATGCCGACCGTAGAGATGGCGAAGACGTATTGCCAAGCCGTGTCGTATTGCCCGATGAACTTCGTCAAGGCCACCGACAGCGGCTGGTTCTCCGGCGTGGTCAGGATCACCAGGCTGGCCGCGAACTCGTTCCAGCACGATACGAACGCGAAGATGGTCGCGGTGACGATGCCCGGCCACACCAGTGGCAGGCTCACCCTGGTCAGGGTCTGCAGCCTGCTCAGGCCGTCCAGCTGGGCGGCCTCCTCGACCTCCACGGGTACCGACGCGAAGAAGCTGTGCAGGATCCACACCGCGAACGACAAGTTGAATGCCGCGTTCACCAGGATCATCGCCAGCCAGGTGTCGTTGATGCCGAGCGTGAAGAACTCCCGGATCAGGCCCGTCACCAGCACGGTCGGCTGCAGCATCTGGGTCACCAGCACCAGGCCCAGGAACGCGACCTTGCCCGGAAAGCGCCGCCGCGCCGTGTAATACGCGGCGGGGATGGCGACCAGCAGCACCACCACGGTGGCGAAGACCGAGATCACCACGGTGCTGACCATGTTGAACGACAGCGGAGTCTCCGGTGTGCTCCACATGGTGGAGTAGTTGCCGGGGCTCCACCGCTCCGGGAGATAAGTCGGCGGTATCCGCAGGATCTCCGAGCGCGGCTTGAGCGAGCCGAGCACCATCACGACGTACGGGATCAGGAAGATCGCCGCGATCACGACGCCGACAAGGGTCAGATCCCAGCGACGCCGGGGCTTCTTTCCGGCCGCGGGAGCAGGCGCCCTCATCGCGTCACCTCCCCGGCCGGGCGAATCAGTTTCACGTAGATCGCGATAATCACGACGATCAGCGCGAAGTTCAGCACGCTCATCGCGGCCGCCGTCGCGACCTCCTGGTTCTGCCGAATCAGCTTGAACGTCAACGTGGTCGTGGTGTCGGCGGAGAAGCCCGCGATGCTGCCGGTCAGCACCTGCAGGATCGGCAGCGAGTTGAACACGTTGATGATGTTGATGACCGTCGCCACGGCGATCGCGGGACGCAGCTGCGGCAGTGTCAGATGCCGGTAGCGCTGCCATACGCCCGCGCCGTCCACCCGCCCCGCCTCCTCGATCTCCGAGGGAATCGCCTGCAGCCCGGCCAGGATCGTGTAGGTCGTGAACGGGATCGACACGAACACCGCCACCCCGATCGCCACCAGGAACGCCGGGCCCGCCTCCTTGGTGAAACCGAAGCCCCGGTCCAGCACGCCGATGTCGACCAGGAACCGATTGGCGATACCCACGTCCGGGTCGAGCATGTAGGCGAAGATCGTCGTCGTCATCACCACCGACGCGGCCCACGGCACCAGAATCGCCATGCGCACCGCGGTGCGGCCCGGGAAGTTCTTGTTCAGGAACTGCGCCAGGCCCGCCGAGAGTACGAGCGTGATCACCACGACCGCCACCACCCACGCCACCGTGTGCAGCAGCACGCTGCCCAACTCGTCGATGGCGAACAGCTTGCGGAAGTTCGCCAACCCGGCCGGACCGCGATCCTGCCCGTAGGCGCTCAGAGTGCGCGTGGACGTCCACAGCATGTAGCCCGCCGGGAACGCGACCACACCCGCGATCAGGATCAGCACCGGGCCGATCCACGGCAGCGCCCGGAGCGTTGCCATGGACCGGGACCCGGATTTCACGGCGACGCCCCTCAACTCGCCGCCTGCTGAATCTTCTGCAGCACCGCGGCCGGATCGGCGCCCTGCGCGACGGTGCCCATCTGCTGGCGGATGGCGCCCTGGGCGGCGCCCCACTTCGGATTGTTGCTCGGGTAGAACTTCGCCACGGGCAGCGTGGTGGAGAACGCCTTGACCACCGGATCCTCGGCCATCGCCTGGGTGCCGCTGGTGGTGATCGGAATGAAGTGCTCGCTCTGCACGAACTTGGAGTAGACCGGGGCGGAGTAGAAGTAGTCGAGGAACTTCCTGATCGCCCCTGTCTTCTTGCCGTCCTTCTTGAAGGCCATCAGGTGGTCGGCGACGCCGAGGGTCACCGGGTCACCGGACTTGGTGGGCGACGGCGCGGTCGCGTATTTCAGGCCCGGATTCTTCTGCGCGATCATGCCGATCACCGGCGGCAGGCCCTCGATCATGCCGATCTTGCCCTGGATGAACGAGTTGATGACGTCCTTGCGGTCGGTGGCGCCCGGATTCGGCTGTGTCACACCCGATTCGGCGACGGACTTCATTGCCTGCACGCCCTCGGTGTTGGCCGCGGTGTCGACGGTGATCTTATCGCCGTCGCTCCAGTTCCCGCCCGCGCCGAAGGTCCAGATCGAGGTCTCGCCCTGGGCCTCCTCGCTGCCCAGCGGCAGGCCGTACCCGGAGACGCCGCCGCCGAGCGCCTGGATCCGCTTGGCCGTGTCGGTCAGCTCGGCCCAGGTCTTCGGTGGTGCCGCGACGCCCGCCCGGGCCAGCAGTTCGGTGTTGTAGAACAGCGTGCGGGTGGACGCGAACAGCGGTAGCGCCCACTGGGTTCCGCCGATCGACGCGTTCTTCGCGAAGCCGGGCTGGATGTCGGCGAGCACCGCGGGGGAGACCACCTCGGAGGCAGGGTAGAGCTGGCCGTCGGTGGCGAAGGTGGAGTAGGCGTCGATGTTGAGCAGGTCGGGGGTGGTCGACTTCGACTGGAGCTTGGTGCGTACCACGTCGTTGATCGAATCCCACGACTCCACCTGCACATTCACCTTGATGTCCGGATTCTGCGCGTGGAAGTCGGCGGTAATCTGCTCCCAGGAGGCCTTGGTGCCGTCGCTGTAGGACGCGGCCAGGAAGGACAGGGTGTTCGGATCCGAGTCGTCCGACGAGTTGCCGCCGAACCCACAGGAGGACATCGCCAAGGCCAGGCCGGTGAACAGCGCTATCGACGAGAACGCGCCGCGGAGTGGACGTTTCACGAGTTGAACCTTTCCAAAGTGCACACCCTGCGATACGAACCGCGGATGATGATGCGAACGATTCGATTGCACAGAGGTTAGCGCCACCGGTGATCGAATGTGACCGTTTCGAATGTAAAGTTGACATGAACGATCATCGGGTCGATCCTGGTGTCGTGCCGACCTCAGCCGAGCGAATCCCCGAAACCCACCTGGCCGCCGAGGTGGCCACCCAGCCTGACGACTGGACGCGCGCCGCGTCGATCGCCGCCGAACACTCCGCGCTGCTCCCGGCGCCGGGTGAGCGGGTGGCCGTCATCGGTTGTGGCACCTCGCTTTTCATGTCCCGCGCCTTCGCGGCCTTGCGCGAGTCCGCGGGCCAGGGCCTGACCGATGCCTGGCCCGCCGGTCAGGTCCCCACCGGGCGCGACTACGACCGCTACCTGGTGATCTGCCGCTCCGGAACGACCACCGAGGTGGTGGATGCGATGCGCGCGCTTCCGGCGGGCGTGCCGCGCACCGTGATCTGTTCCAGCCCCGGAACTCCCGTGCTGGAACTGGGCGATCCGATCCTGATCGACGCGGTCGACGAACGGTCGGTGGTGCAGACCCGATTCGCGACGACGACGCTGGCGATCCTGCGCCGACACCTGGGCGAGGACCTGACCCCGGTGATCGCCCAGGCCCGCGCGGTACTGGCGGAGGACCTCGAGGAGTCGGTCGCGGGCGTGCGGCACGCCGAGCAGATCAGCTTCGTGGGCATGGGTTTCGCAGCCGCCCTGGCCGACGAGGCCGGGCTGAAGCTGCGCGAGTCCTGTCAGGCCTGGACCGAGGGCTACCTGGCCACCGAATACCGGCACGGGCCGATCAGCATCGCCGCGCCCGGCCGGGCGGTGTGGGCGCTCGGGCCGGTGATCGACGGCCTCGCCGACGATATCGCGGCCACCGGAGCGCATGTCGAACATCGCGATATCGACCCCATGGCCGACCTCGTCCGCGTGCACCGGTTGTGTGTGCTGCGCGCCGCCGATCTGGGTTTGGATCCCGACCGGCCGCGCGGCCTGAACCGTTCGGTGATCCTCGAGTGACGGGCAGGCCGTGACCACCGTCGGACCCTCGGATCTGGTGCTCGCCGTAGATGTCGGCGGGACCACGATCAAGGGCGAGATCACCGATGTGGCCGGTTCCGTGCTGAGTTCGGGCAACGTGGCGACTCCCTCCGGCGAGGCGGCGTTCGATGCCATGGGCGAACTCGGGGCGGAACTGCTGGCAGAGCTGCGGGCGGCGCAGCGGCGGCGAGTGGCCCGCGCGGCCGTGGTGCTGCCCGGCATCGTCGACCCGGCCCGCTCGCTGGCGGTGTTCAGCAGCAATGTCAGCTGGCGTGATGTAAAGGTGGGCAACCGCTTTCGCGACCGGTGGGGGATTCCGGTGCTGATCGAACACGATGTCGCCGTCGCGGGCTGGGCAGAATGGCGCTACGGCGCGGGCCGCGGCTGCGACGACGTCTGCGTGCTGATCCTCGGGACCGGCATCAGCGGCACGCTGTCGGTGGGCGGGCGGCTGGTGCGCGGCGCCGCCGGGCAGGCCGGTGAGTACGGCCACATCCCGGTGCGTCACCGCGACGGATCGCGGTGCCCGTGCGGCAATATCGGCTGTGTGGAAACCGTGGCCTCCGGCGCCGCCATCGCCCGCGCCTACAGCGCCCGCACCGGGCGCGAGATCCCCGGTGCGGAAGCGGTTTTCGCCGCCTTGGACACCGACCCGGACGCCCGGGCCGTGCTCGACGACGCCGTGGACGCCCTCGCCGAGGGCCTTTTCGGCATCGTCCACGCCACCTGCCCGGAACTGATCGTGCTCGGCGGCGGCCTGGCCGGTGCGGGCACCGTGCTCACCCGATCTCTGCGGGACCGCCTCGCCGGATTGCTCCGCGTGGCTCCCGCGCCGCGCGTGGTGCTGGGCGAGTTCGGCGTCCGAGCGGGCCTGGTCGGCGCGGCGCGCTACGCCCGCGCGGGGGTTTTGGGATGAGTCCCGCCCGAGCAGGTGCGGTGAGCGAGGGCACGGTCCTCCATGTGCGCGGACAGATCGTATCGGCGTCGCATTCGATCGCCGACGGCGTGGTATCCGTGCGGGGTGAGGACATCGAGGCCGTCACGACACTGCCGGAATGGTCTGCGGCACACCGTGGTTCCGAGGCCCCCGCGTTCCTCGGTACGATCGTGCCCGGGCTGGTGGACATTCACAATCACGGCGGGTACGGGCATCGGTTCGATACCACCGACATCGAGGAGGCGCGGGCCGCCGCGGAGTTCCATCAGCGGCAGGGTTCGACGAGCGTGGTGGCGAGCGTGGTGACCGGCGCGCCGGACGACATGGTGGCGCAGACGGCGACGCTGCGCACCCTCGCCGCGGACGGTGTGGTCGCGGGCATTCACATCGAGGGCCCGTTCCTGTCCGAAGCACGCTGTGGCGCACAGGATCCCAGATATCTCACGGATCCGGATCCGGTATTGCTCGAGCGGCTGCTGGAGGCCGCGGGCGGGCGGCTCCGCGTGATGACCCTGGCTCCGGAGCGCCAGGGCTTCGACGCGGCCGCGAAGCTGCTTGCCGAGCGCGGCGTCGTAGTGGCCCTCGGACACAGCGATGCCGAGTACGCGGCCTTCCGGTCTGCCCTGGCGCCGAACGGATTCGGCACCGTGGTCACCCATCTGGCCAACGGCATGCCGCCTCTGCATCACCGGGCTCCGGGTCCGGTCGCGGCCGGTCTGGCGGTCGCCGCACAGGGTGAGGCGGTCGTGGAGCTGATCGGTGACGGCGTGCATGTCGAAGCCGGCTTCGGCGCCCTGGTTTTCGCCGCGGCATCGGACCGGGTCGCGCTGATCACCGACGCCATGCAGGCCGCCGGGCTGGCGGATGGCGAGTACCGGCTCGGCCCGCAGTCGGTGCGGGTCGTCGACGGGATAGCACGCGTCGCCACGGGCTCGATCGCGGGCGGCACCGCCACCCTGCTGCGCTGCCTGCGCTGGGCCGTGCGCGAGTGCGGGGTGCCCCTGGCCGCCGCGGTCCGCGCGGCGACCGCCACCCCGGCCGCGGCGCTCGGCCTGGACGATATCGGCGACTTGCGCCCGGGCCTGCGGGCGGACGCGATCGTCCTGGATTCGGACCTGGGGTTGCGTCGTGTGCTGCGCCGTGGACAGTGGTTGACGTGATCCTCACCGTGACCTTGAACCCCGCCTACGACATGACCTACCGCATGGAGCGGTTCGAGCGGGGCAGGGAGCATAGGGTGCTGTCGGTGGAGCAGCGGATCGGCGGCAAGGGGATCAACGTCACCCGGGTGCTGAACCAGCTCGGAAAATACTCCCGGGCAACGGGTTTCGCAGATCACGTCTTCGCGTCCGCCGCCGAGCTGGAACTGCCGGTCGACTTCGTGCACGCGCTGCCGTGGGTGCGGCGCACGGTCGTGATCAGCGAATCCGGCGACGGCACCGCGACCGCGCTCTGGGAGCCCGGCGCACGGGTCGGCGATCCCTACGCCGTCGAGCAGCTCCTGGTCCGGGTGACGGGCCTGCTGCCGGATACCGGCGGCATGGTGGTATCGGGTTCGGTGCCCGGCGGTATCGGCGACTCTGTTCCGGCTCAGCTGGCTCGCACGGCGCTGGCGGCCGGGGTGCCCACCGTCTGCGATGTCGACGGTCGGGCGCTGCGGATGGTCGCCGAGGTGCCGGGCGTGGTGCTGATGCCCAACCGCGACGAACTGGAGCGCCTCACGGGCGCACCGGCGGCCACGGCCGAGGAGGTGGTGTCGGCGGTGCGGCCGCTGCTCGACCGCGGTGTGCGCGCGGTGATCGCCACCCGAGGCGCCGACGGCATGATCGCGGTCACCGGATCCGGAGCCTGGTCCGCGGCGCTGCCCGAGCCGGTATCCGGAAACCCCACGGGCGCAGGCGATGCCGCGGCCGCCGCGGTGATCGCCGCCCTGGCCGCCGACCCGGCGCCGGACTGGCCCGCCCTGCTCACCGACGCCGTGGCGACATCGGCGGCCGCCGTGGTCATCCCCCTGGCCGGGGAGATCGACCGCACGCTGCGCGATCGGCTGACTCCCGCGGTCGTCGTCACCGCCCTGTCCGATACCGCCCGGGAGGCCGCCTCGTGACCCTGCGCCCCGTGCCCGATCTGATCGCCGCCGCCCGGCCCGGCGGGCTGGCCGCCTTCAACGTGATCGCCCTGGAGCATGCCGAGGCCATCGCGGCCGCGGCCACCTTCGCGAAACGCCCTGCGATCCTGCAGATCTCGCAGAACACGGTGGGCTACCACGGCGGCGTGGCGCCGCTGGCCCGCGCCTGCCTCGCGCTCGCGGACCGGAGCCCCGCTCGGCTGGCCGTCCATCTGGACCACGCGACGTC
Organism: Nocardia thraciensis; assembly: GCF_054782435.1. NCBI lineage: Bacteria > Bacillati > Actinomycetota > Actinomycetes > Mycobacteriales > Nocardiaceae > Nocardia > Nocardia thraciensis. The sequence goes on along the minus strand of NZ_BAAGSM010000051.1, from coordinate 154,480 downwards.
ACCCGAATTGATCAGGGCCGCGGTCGATCTCGGTGTCACATCGGTGATGTACGACGGCTCCGCCCTGGAGTACGCCGAGAATGTGGACAGCACGGCGGAAATAGCCCGGTGGTGTCACGAGCGCGGCGTGTTCGTGGAGGCCGAGCTAGGCGAGGTCGGCGGTAAGGACGGCGCGCACGCTCCGGGCGTGCGGACCGACCCGGACGAGGCCGTCGCCTTCGTCGCCGCGACGATGGTGGACGCGCTCGCGGTGGCGGTGGGCTCCTCGCACGCCATGCAGACCCGGGAGGCCGTCCTCGACGAGGAGCTGATCGCCCGGCTGGCCCGGAAGGTGCCGGTCCCGCTGGTGCTGCACGGGTCCTCCGGCGTTCCGGACGAGGGCCTGCGCGCGGCGGTCCGGCACGGCATGACGAAGATCAACATTGCCACCCGGCTGAATATCGTGATGGCGCAGGCGGTCCGGGAGGCGCTCGCCGCCGATCCGGCGCTGTCGGACCCCAGGAAATACCTGGGCCCCGGCCGGGAGGCGGTGCGACGGGAGGTGCAGCGGCTACTGCATGTGCTGGAATAACCGCCCGGCGCGGGTCCGCGCGTTGCCCCGGGAGCGTATGAACCGCACGGTACAGTTTGGCGTCCAACCAGCCCCGCAGCCGAGAGGGGAGGACCGATGTCCGAGGCTGGGCGCGATCCCGCAGACGCGGGAGAGTACCGGATGCCCGGTGCGGTCCGGGCCGCACAGCTGGTGGCGCTGGGCATGGCCGCGGTCGGCCTGATCTGTACGGCGTCGGCGGCCTGGCTGTTCGGCGGGCGTTCCGCGATGATCACCTCGCTGTCGTTCGTGCCGACTTGGTTGCTCGGGCTGACGGCGCTGGGGTTCGGCGCGGTCGGGGGCGGCATCCGCGTGGGAGCGATTCTGCTCGCCGTGCTGAACATGCTGTGGACCGTGCCGTCGATCACGGCCGGACATCCCCCCGGCTGGCTCGGCCCGGCCAGTTCGATAGTCGTGATCGCCCTGCTGTTCCGGCGCGCGGCGCGCGACTGGTTCGACCCCGGCTGGTGAGCGCGCGCTCAGGGGACCGGAACGGCGGTGCGGGTGTGCGAGGTCAGGGGCTCCCCGGAGCGGGCGGCTAGCATTTCGGCGGCGACGGAGACCGCGATCTCCGCGGGAGTGCGCGCGCCGATATCGATTCCGGCGGGCGCGCGCAGCCGCGACAGGGTGTCGGTATCGAACCCACCGGCCTGCAGGGCCTCCACCCGGCGCGTGTGCACGGCGTGCGAGCCGAGGGCGCCCAGATAGCCGAACTCGGGTAGTCGCAGCGCCACGGTCAGCAGCGGGATCTCGAACTTCGGATCCTGCGATGCCGCCACCAGCGCCGTGCGGGAGTCGATTCGACCGGCGGCGGCCTGCGCGTTCAGGTATCGGTGCGGCCAGTCGGCCACCACCTCGGCGCCGGGGAACGAATTCGGCGCGGCGAAGACCTCCTGCGGATCGCAGACGGTGACCCGGTATCCGAGCATCCGCCCCTGCGCCGTCAGCGCGGCGGCAAAGGAGTTGGCGCCGAAGATGATCAGCCGCGGCGGCGCGGTGTAGGAGGAGACGAAGACATCCGATTCCGGCAGCGACACCAGCTCGGTGTTGTGACGCCGATCGGTGACCAGGTGCTGCCCGATCACCGAGGGATCCGAATGCCACACCACCGTGAACACGGTGACCGGGTGCTGCGCGTCGATCTCGCTGGCGACCTCGGCGAATTCGGGAAAGTGGTGACGGGAGAACGGCTCCAGGAATACGTCGATGGTGCCGCAGTCCGATCCCCCGTCGAGTCCGGAGCTGCTGTCGAACCGGCGCAGCTCGCGGTGGCCGGTGCGGGCGGAATGCGCGGTGGCCTCGTACACCGCGGACTCGTAGCAGCCGTCGGAGACCGACCCGTAGACGGCGCCGTCGGGGTCCAGCAGCATCATCGAACCGACCGGCAGCGGGGACGGGCCGAACGTCCGGACCAGGGTCGCCAGGCCGCCCGTCCGGCCGCTGTGCCACACCCGCATGAGGTCATCGACGATGTCACGCATCACAAACTCCCGATCAGGGTGCGCGAGTGGCCGGGTAGTCGTGGTCCTGTCCCGTTGCCAGATCGTCGCACGTGACGGCCACGATATCCGGTCTAGCGTCCAGAAATGCCCGAGCTCCGAAATTTCCTTGCGCTCTCTTGAGCACCGCATCCCAGTGTTCGTGAGCGAGCACAACCGGATGGCCGGGGTGGTTGTGGAAGACGGCGCCATATTCGCCGCCCGATTGGCACCGGCGGGTTGCGGTGGCCGATGCTGGAGGCGATGAGCAATTCCGAGACCGACCCGGTCACCCTCGACACGCTGCCCGAATCCGAGGTCGTGCAGCTGCTGCTGACCTGCTGTGCCTCGCCGGAATGGGCGCGCGCGGTCGCTGCCGGGCGGCCCTTCGGCACCGTATCCGCGCTGCTGTCCGCCGCCGACGACGCCCTGGCCGGGTTGTCCGAGGAGGAACTCGATCGCGCCCTGTCCGGCCATCCGCGCATCGGCGACCGGCCCGACGGCCCGGATTCGGCGCGCGAACAGGTCGCGGTGGTCACCGCGGGCGACGCGATCCGCGCCGAGCTGGCGGAGCGCAATCGGGAGTACGAGGCGCGATTCGGGCACGTCTATCTGGTGTGCGCCACGGGCCGGTCCGCCGCCGAACTGCTCGACATCCTGGTATCCAGGCTGGACAACGACCCACGCACCGAAAGGGATATCGTGCGCGAGGAATTGGGCAAGATCAACCGAATCCGGCTGCGCCGCCTGGTGCGCGAGATCGGGGAACGTTCATGAGCACCCTCAGCACGCACGTCCTCGACGCGGTTCGCGGCGCCCCGGCGAGCGGTGTCGCGGTGACGCTGTTCGGCATGGACGGTACGGAACGGGCCGCCGCGCACACCGACGAGGACGGCCGCGTAGCCGGACTCGGCGGCGACCTGACACCCGGCACCTACCGGCTACGTTTCGGCACCGGCGACTATTTCGCCGCCCTCCAGGTCGCCGCCTTCTACCCGGAGGTCACCATAGCGTTCGCGGTCGGCGGCGAGCGGCACTACCACGTGCCGCTGCTGCTGTCGCCGTTCTCGTACTCGACGTATCGCGGTAGCTGAGGCCCGTGCGGCTCGCCGCACCGGGCGCGGCGAGGAATGACACGACCGGCCGGCGGTGCTGGTGGCTCCGCTGACGAAGACTCGCGGCCCGATGGCCGGTCGGCATGATGGTGGTGCTCGATCCGCAAGGGGCCGAGGGCGATTGGGGCGACCATCTGGCGGTCGCGTGCACGGTGGAGTTGGGTATGAGCCTGGTCCAGGTGCAATGTCTGCTAGCGCCGCGGGCGTTCGCGACATCCGACTACGACGGTGAGAGCGGCGATTCACCTGAGCCGGAGGCGTTTTCGTCCTGTTCGGCAGGACGGCGACGATGAGGTGGTCGGGACTCGGCGGATGCCGCGCGTCACCTGCTCGGCGAGGCTCTTCCGTCGTTCCTGGGTATTCAGTCGAACAGGGCGCGGACGAACGGAATCGTGTCCGGCAGTGAGGCGTTCACCGTGTCACTGTGGTCGGTGGGGTATGTCTTCAGTGTCACCGGTTGGCGATTCGCCGTCAGCACCGCCGCGAACCGCAGGGTCTCCGGCGTGATCACGTCGGTGTCGCGCAGTCCCTGTCCCAGGAAAAGCGGCTTGTCGTAACCGGATTCGGGCAGGCCCAGATAGCGGGCCAGCAGCCCGTGCAGGTTGGGGATCTGCGCCAGCGGCCGGGTGAAGAGGTTGCCTACCACCACATTTCGCGCAGCCAGCTCGTCGCCGAGCGGCAGCAGGCATTCGGTGCGCGCTCGCTCCAGCCAGTCCCGACCGGAGTCGGTCAGGAACGACTCGATGTTCAGCTCGGGATAGGTGGTGCGCAGGCCGTTGAGGATGTACAGCGTGTACCCGGTGCTGTGCGGGCTCAGCTCCACCGGCGGGACGCCCGGCCCCAGCGGGGTGATGATGTCCTCGATATAGGCCGGGACCCCGGTGCCCACCGCGCCGCGGTAGTCCAGCTCCGGCCCGCCGAATTCGGTTGCGTAGCGCGCGGTTTCGACGGCCGCGCCCCCGCCCTGGGACTGCCCGACCACGACCCACTTGTTCGACACGGACGGATAGTGCCGAGTCGCGGCCTTGACCGCGTCCACGACATTGTGCGCCTCGACGACGCCGTTGAGATACGGGTGATCGCCCGGTGTCCCCAATCCCGCGTAGTCGGCGGCGACGATCGCGTACCCCTGTTTCAGCCACGTCCCGAGATAGGCCCAATCGCGTTCGACGTCGCCGGGCCCGCCGACGCTGTAGGCGCAGTCGTCGCCCAGTCCGACGGTGCCGTGCGCCCACGCGACGACCGGCCAGCCCCCGGGCGGCGGCGTCCCGGGCGGGAAGTAGACCGCGGCGCTGGCCACGGCGGGCTCGTCCCGGACGGTCGTGGAGGTGTAGAGCATCCGCTCGGAGTTCACCGAGCCCGGCAGCGTGGCCCGCGCCGTCAGCGGCTGCACGGATTCCACGTTTCCGGTGCCGCTCGCACCGGGCGCCGCGCCCGCGCCCGTCGGCAGGGTCAGGACTCCCAGGGCGGCCAGCAGCGCACTGACCGCGACGATGATCGTTTTCCGCATCGCGTTCCTTTCGCCGGTTCGGCACCGATGCCTCCCCGTCCGCGGTGCGAGCACCCAGTCTGGCACTGGGACGAGCGCCCATCGCTCCTCGGTCCGCGGTGCGCCGGAAAGTGGCCGGGCGCACACCGACTGCGTCCGCCCGAACTTGTGAAGGTCCTCACAAGCGGGAATGGCGCACCGCGAAATGCTGCGGTGGCCGATCTCACCGAAACAGTACGGGCGTTACGCAAAACCCCACGTCAGACCTACTCGGGAGTAGACTATTGGCATGCAATTGCCGGGCAAATTTTGCAGACTTAGCAAATGCCCTGGTCCAGCTAGCAGAGATTCACATTAGCAACAGGTAGACGGCAATTTTCTGGTGTGCCATCGTGTGGAAGTACACCCGATGGGCCTAGCAAGGCTGCAAATTGCCGCTCCAGCAGAGTTCGGACATCGCGACGGATTCCGAACATGGGGCACGACCGAACAAAGAAGTGGAGTCAGAGATGTCGACTGCCGGCACCCCGAAGACCGCTGCGGAAATCCAGCAGGACTGGGACACCAACCCGCGCTGGAAGGGCATCACCCGTAACTACACCGCCGAGCAGGTTGCCAAGCTGCAGGGCACCGTCGTGGAGGAGCACACGCTCGCCCGCCGTGGCGCCGAGATCCTGTGGGAGCAGGTCAACGGCGGCGTGGACTACATCAACGCCCTGGGCGCGCTGACCGGCAACATGGCCGTGCAGCAGGTCCGCGCGGGTCTGAAGGCCATCTACCTGTCCGGTTGGCAGGTCGCCGGCGATGCGAACCTCTCCGGCCACACCTACCCCGACCAGAGCCTCTACCCCGCCAACTCGGTTCCGTCCGTGGTGCGCCGCATCAACAACGCGCTGCTGCGCGCCGACGAGATCTCCCGCGCCGAGGGCGACACCTCCGTCGACAACTGGCTCGTCCCGATCGTCGCCGACGGTGAGGCCGGTTTCGGTGGCGCGCTGAACGTCTACGAGTTGCAGAAGGCCATGATCGCCGCGGGCGCCGCCGGCACCCACTGGGAGGACCAGCTGGCGTCGGAGAAGAAGTGTGGACACCTGGGCGGCAAGGTCCTGATCCCGACCTCGCAGCACATCCGCACCCTGACCTCCGCCCGCCTGGCCGCCGACGTGGCAGGCACCCCGACCGTGGTCATCGCCCGCACCGACGCCGAGGCCGCCACCCTGATCACCTCCGACGTGGACGAGCGCGACAAGCCGTTCATCACCGGTGAGCGCACCGCCGAGGGCTTCTACCACGTCAAGAACGGCATCGAGCCCTGCATCGCGCGGGCCAAGGCCTACGCCCCGTTCTCCGACCTGATCTGGATGGAGACCGGCACCCCCGACCTCGAGCTGGCGCGCAAGTTCGCCGAGGCCGTCAAGAGCGAGTTCCCGGACCAGCTGCTGGCCTACAACTGCTCGCCGTCCTTCAACTGGAAGAAGCACCTGGACGACGCCACCATCGCGAAGTTCCAGAAGGAACTGGGCGCGATGGGCTTCAAGTTCCAGTTCATCACCCTGGCGGGCTTCCACGCGCTGAACTACAGCATGTTCGACCTGGCCTACGGCTACGCCCGCGAGGGCATGACCGCCTACGTCGATCTGCAGGAGCGCGAGTTCGCGGCCGAGGAGCGCGGCTACACCGCCACCAAGCACCAGCGCGAGGTGGGCGCCGGCTACTTCGACGCCATCGCCACCACCGTCGATCCCGACAGCTCGACCACCGCGCTGAAGGGCTCGACCGAAGAGGGCCAGTTCCACTGAGTTCCCGTCCCATCGGGTAACTCCGTCGCCCCGGCGTCGCCCGGGGTGACGGCGGGGCAGCCGCCTCACCGCCCTTCCCACTGAACAGCCCCAGTGGGGAGGGCATCCTTATAACGTTCCCCGTCGAAGGACCGGGCTCACCGGCTCGCTCCTTCGCCCCACCCCCACCGTGACCGAACAACCAGCAGGAGCGGGACGTGAGCAGCGAAAAGATTCAGCGCGTCGGCATTATCGGCGCCGGACAGATGGGCGCCGGGATCGCGGAGGTGTGTGCGCGGGCGCATGTCGACGTGCTCGTGTTCGAACAGACGCGGGAATTGGCCGCCGCTGGTCGCGCCCGCATTCTGCGCTCGCTCGACCGCGGTGTGTCCAGCGGCAAGATCACCGAGCGGGAGCGCGAGCAGACCGCGTGGCGGCTGCGCTTCACCTCCGATCTCGGCGACTTCGCCGACCGCCAGCTGGTGGTCGAGGCCGTCCTGGAGAACGAGGAGGTGAAGACCTCGATCTTCGCCGAGCTGGACAAGGTCGTCACCGATCCGAACGCTGTGCTGGCCTCCAACACCTCGTCCATTCCGATCATGAAGATCGCGATGGCCACCGCCAACCCCGACCGTGTAGTCGGTATGCACTTCTTCAACCCCGTGCCGGTGCTGCCGCTGGTGGAGCTGGTGACCACGCTCAAGACCAGCGACGCCGTCTCCAAGCGCGCCGAGAACTTCGCCGCCGAGGTGCTGGGCAAGCAGGTCGTGCGCTCCGCCGACCGCTCCGGTTTCGTCGTGAACGCGCTGCTCGTACCGTACCTGCTGTCGGCCATCCGCATGGTCGAGTCGGGCTTCGCCACCAAGGAGGACGTCGATAAGGCGATGGTGCTCGGCTGCGCCCACCCCATGGGCCCGCTCGCCCTCACCGACCTCGTCGGCCTCGACACCGTGAAGTCCATCGCCGACTCCATGTACGCCGAATTCAAGGAGCCCCTGTACTCCGCCCCGCCCCTCCTGATGCGCATGGTCGAGGCAGGCCTCCTCGGCAAGAAGTCCGGCGCGGGCTTCTACCAGTACAACAACCGGTGAGGTTCCCGTGCTCGCGGCCCCAGGGGGCCGCGAGCACGGGAAACAAGAGTCGGCCCACACCGCGAGACCAGAATGAGACGGCCAGCCCCAAGAACGGGAGGAGGTCGGCCACCGCGAGGATCGGGAATCGGCCGCGTGAGCACCGCGATGAGAGCGAACATTCCCTGTTGTTTCGGAAGGTCGGCCAACTTCATTCCCTGTTGTTTCGGCCCCCTGGGGCCGAAACAACAGGGTCGCAACGAGAAAACGCGCACCCCAGACGATGGGTGCGCCTACGGCACCGGGCATAAGCTGCGGAAAGGGTCGGGCTGGACCCGCGGCTCGGAAGGAGTGTCCCGCTCATGGTCAACGTCACCGACGGATTCGGATCGAGCATTCTCGGCTATCCGAGGATCGGACCGCACCGGGAACTCAAGCGCGCGCTGGAGTCGTACTGGCGTGGTTCCCTGCCGCGGGAGGAGCTCGAGGCGGTAGGCCGCGAGATCCAGGAGACCCAGTTCGCCGAACTGCACGCGGCGGGGCTCACCCAGGTGCCGGGCAACACCTTCTCCTTCTACGACCACATTCTCGACAACGCGCTGCTGTTCGGCGCGGTGCCCAAGCGGTTCGAGCCGTACCGGGCAGACCTGCACCCGCTGGACTTCTACTTCCTGATGGCGCGCGGCCGTCCGGACCTGCCGCCGCTGGAGCTGGTGCGCCTGTTCGGCACCAACTACCACTACCGTCAGCCCGAACTCGACGCCGACACCGAGTTCTCCCTGCATCCCGAGGCCCTGCTCGACGAGTGGGACCGGGCCAAGGCCGCCGGTATCGAGCAGCGGCCGGTCGTCCTGGGCCCGCTGTCGCTGCTGCTGCTGTCGAAGGCCGGGCAGGTGCCGGGCGAATCCGAATTCGACACGCTGACCCTGCTGGACCGGCTGCTCCCGGTGTACGAGGAGCTGTTCGAGCTGCTCGCCAAGCGCGGTTCCACCTGCGTTCAGCTGGACGAGCCCTGCTTCACCAGCGAGCGCACGCCCGAGGAACTGGCGGCGTTCGAGCAGGCGTACCAACGACTTTCGACCGCGCCGCTGCGGCCGCGCATCCTGGTCACCGGCCAGTACGGCGATTTCGGTGAGGCCGTGCGGATCCTCGCCGGAACCGCCGTGGAGGCCATCGGCCTCGACCTGGCCAGCTACCGGATGCGCCCGGAGGACCTGGCGCAGATTCCCGGAATCCGGCGCAAGCGGCTGTACGCGGGCGTGATCGGCGGCACCAATGTGTGGCGCGCCGACCGCTACGTCACCCTGCAGTACCTCAACGAGCTCGCGCAGGTGTGCCCCGACCTGGTGGTGTCCACCGGGACGACGCTGCTGCACGTGCCCTACGACGTGCTGGTCGAATACGACATCGACGGCAATGTCGCCGACCGCCTCGCCTTCGCGAAACAGAAGGTGCTCGAGGTGGTCTCGCTGGCGAAGGCGCTGACCGAGGGCCCCTCGGACAAGTGGCGCAAGCGGCCCGGTGAGGTGCACTTCAAGCAGAAACACGCTGTGCGGCAACGGGTTTACGCGCTGACGCCGCAGATGCGCGAGCGCGAGCCCTACGCGGTGCGCCGCGAAGCCCAGCGCGCCAAGCTGAATCTTCCGGTGGTCCCCGCGACCACACTAGGCTCGTTCCCGCAGACCGCCGCCGTGCGCCAAGCCCGATACGAACTCGGCGAGGGCCGACTGTCCTACGACGAGTACCGCAAGCGGATCGAGGCCGAGATCGAGTCGACGATCAGGCTGCAGGAGGACATCGGCCTGGACGTGCTGGTGCACGGCGAGCACGAGCGCAACGACATGATCCAGTATTTCGCCGAACTGCTCGACGGGTTCGCCACCACGCACTTCGGCTGGGTGCAGGTGTACGGCTCGCGGTGCGTGCGCCCGCCGATCCTCTACGGCGACGTCTCGCGCCCGAAGCCGATGTCGGTGGAGTGGACCTCCTACGCGCAGTCGCTGACCGACAAACCCGTGAAAGGCATTGTGACGGGCCCGGTCACGATGGTGGCGCGGTCGTTCGTGCGGCAGGACCAACCGCTGTACGAGACCGCGGACCAGGTGGCGCTGGCCATCCGGGACGAGGTGGTGGATCTGGAGCAGGCCGGGGTCTCGATCATCCAGGTCGACGAGCCCGCCGTCCGCGAACTGCTGCCGCTGCGTCCCGACGGCCGCACCGAATACCTGCGCTGGGCCGTGAACGCCTTCCGGCTGGCTACCTCCGGGGTCAAACCGGAGACCCAGATCCATACGCACATCGCCTATTCCGGGCGGGCGGAGATCGTGCGGGCGATCGAGGAACTCGATGCCGACGTCACCGCCATCGTCGCCACCCGCTCCCTGGAATGGGTGCTGAAGGCGCTGAAGGAGGACGCCGAGGAGGGCAACGGCCTGTCGCACGGCGTGGGACCGGGTGTGTACGAAAGCCGTTCGGCGCGCATCCCGGACATCGACGAGATCGACGGCCTGCTCACCGCGGCGGCCGAGGCGGTCAGTCCGGAGCGGCTGTGGGCGAATCCCGACGGCGGCTTGAAGACCCGGCACGGCTGGCAGCTCGAGCCGTCGCTGCGCAATATGGTCGCGGCCGCGCGCCGGGTGCGCCGGCGGGCCGAACTGGGCTCGTCGGACAGCTAGCCTGGGAGGACCAGTTTCGCGACAGGAGATGCGGTCATGGGAATGTTCGACAGTCTGAAGAAGGCGGCCGCTATGGCCGGTAAACACGCCGACAAGCTCGACCCGGTCATCGACAAGGTCGGTGACGCCGTCGACAAGCAGACCAAGGGCAAGTACGCCCGGCAGGTCGACAAGGCACAGCAGACGGCCAAGAAGACCTTGCGGGACCAGCGCCGCAAGTACTAGACCGACCGCAGCGACGGCCCGGGCGCACAGGCGCCCGGGCCGTCGTCGTTTTGGTACCCGTTCGGCGTTTCGGCGCGCGCATACACGGCTTCCCGGCCTCACCGTCATAGCATCGGCAATCGATCCGTTACTGCTCTTCGGTGTGGAAGGGATGAGTGATGCGTTCGCTGGCCGTGCTGCTTTCCGTACTGGGTTTGTGCACGGTGGGGATGTCTGCCGGGGCGCAGGCGGATCCGGTGGCGGACTTCGTGCACGGGCGGGACGGGAGCGTTGCTCCCTCCGGAGCGAATGATTGGCAATGCCCGCCGTCGATGGCGCATCCGGTTCCCGTCGTACTCGTGCACGGCACCTGGGGGAATCAGAACAGCTGGGATGTGCTGGCGCCGAAGCTGAAAGCGGCGGGCCACTGCGTCTTCGCACTGAACTACGGCCGCGACATCTCGAGCGTCTACGGTTCGCAGCCGGGGGTGTACGGGACGGGTGATATCCGTGCCTCGGCCCGTGAGCTGGCTGGATTCCTGGACCGCGTCCGCGCGTCGACCGGTGCGAGGCAGGTGGATATCGTCGCGCATTCGCAGGGCGGTCTGGTGGCGCGGCAGTACCTGCGCTTCGGCGGTGGGGCCGATCCCGCTGCCCCCGAACGCAATACGGTGCGACGGCTGATCACCGTCGGGGCCACCAACCACGGGACCACCCTCAGCAATCTCGGATATCTGCTGCCCACGGGGAGCGCGGCCGGTCCGGGGGAGCTCGCGGTGGCGCGGGTGCTCGGTCCGGCCGCCGCCCAGCAGGTCGTTGGCAGCGAATTTCTCCGGGCGCTCAACGCGGGCGGCGACACCGAACCCGGTGTGCACTACACCGTCATCGCCAGCCGGGTCGACGAGATCACCACGCCGCCGGAGACGACCTTCCTGCGGGCCGGTCCGGGTGCGGCCGTGGACAACATCTGGGTCCAGAACGTCTGCGCGAGCGACACTTTCGGCCACGCCAAGCTTCCCACCTCACCCGCGGTCATCCAGATCATCCACAACGCGCTCGACCCACGCCACTCAGGTGCGCGCTGCCCGGCCTGACACTGCGGGAAGCTGTTGGGGCGTCAGGGCTTGTGGCCTACGCCTGCCCAGTACCAAGCCGATTCGAGGTCGATATCGCCGTTCGCCGGGGGAGCGTCGGCCAGATCGGGGCGCCAGCCCAGGACGGGGATGACGCCGGGATGCACGATTTTCGTTCCGGTGAACAGACTTTCGGTCTCGGTGCGGCTGCGCGGCCGGAACGGGATACCGGCGTGCTCGGAGGAGGCCACCACCCGCGCCATGGCCTTCGGATCGAAATCCGCAGTGGGGTGGGTGATTACGAGGCGGCTGCCGGAGGGCAGCGCGTTCAGCAGCTGTTCGACGATTCCGTGCAGGTTGTCCTCGTCGCGGAAGTACATCAGCACCGCGACCAGCATCAGGGCGACGGGGCGATCGAGGTCCAGCGTGGATTCGAGTGCTGGAGCGGTCAGGATCGATTCGGGGTCGTGCAGATCGGCGTGAATGAAGGCGGTGCGGCCTTCGGGCATGCCCCGCATCAGCGCGCGGGCGTGCGCCAGCACGATCGGATCGTTGTCCACGTACACGACGCGGGCCGTGGGGTCGTGCTGCTGCGCCACCTCGTGCGTATTGCCCGCGGTCGGGATGCCCGTGCCGATATCGAGAAACTGGTTGATCCCCGCCTCGGTGATCGCATAGCGCACCGCACGGGCGAGGAAGGCGCGATTGGCGCGCGCCATGCTGCGAATAGCGGGGATATGACCGGCGATCGCATCACCGAGCGCCCGGTCGGCTGGGTAGTTGTCCCGCCCCCCGAGCCAGTAGTCATAGACCCGCGCCTCGTGCGCGACGCTGGTATCAATCCTGGTCGGCGGCCGGGGACTACCCCGGCCACTGCTCTCCGTCATGTGCGCTGCCCTCTCCGCAGTGGCCGCGCGACACGCGCTGTCGCACACCGCCGCGGCCACGCCCCGCGGCGACCGACTCCTGCGTCACGCACCAGAATATTCCCGCGCCCCTCGACGGGATGGCGCTTTCGGTCCTTCCGTCCAGAACAGCACCCGGACCCCTCTGCGCGAGCAGATCACAACAGCGAGAAGCCGTGGGCAATAGTCTGTTTCAGACTCGCGTTTTCCGAATGCGATGGACCCGGCACCATTTCGGTATACCGGGCCCACAGCATTCTTCAATTCATCAGGGCAGGACCTGAGGCACCACATCCGGCGCGAGAGCTCCGACAACGGCTCCGATGAGAGCGCCGCCCAGTGCGCCGGAGAGAGCGCCGAGCGGAACGGTGATCGGAATTGCGATCAAACCCATCAGGCCGGAAACGCCACCGGCGAGCGCGCCCACGCCGGCGCCGACGGCCGCGCCGTTCCAGACCGGATCCGGATACTGAGCGTTCGGATTGGTAGCGATATCCTGCGCGCCGGCCGTTCCGGCCGCCGCAATCTCCTCGGCGACCGGCTCGGAAGCGGTCGACACGGAGTCATCGGTGGTGGTTGCGGCGGTAATCGGCGCGACGACCGGCGCGGGCGCCGCCTGCTCGACGGTGCTGGTCGCCGACGCGGTACCGGCCCCGGCGAAGGTGGCGGCGGCGGCCAAAGGCAGTGCCGCGACGATCAGCTTGCGGCCTACGGACCCGAAAGTTCCACGGAACATTATGATTTCCCCTCCTGACGCCCGATTCCCCCCAAAGGATTCCCCCCGAGTTCGAATGAGCGCCAACGTGTGATTCGAACGGACACATTCATATCTGATGGCATCGGACGCGGCAACTCGAGTGTTTGCCGTCCCTCCGTGCGCTCGGAGGAGTCGCGTCGAGCGCTGCTCCGCAACAATAGTCGGCTACACGCGATCGAAAATCTCTGTGGTGCATGACTTGTCGATCGATGAAACGCACGTGGACCCCTCCATTTGTCGACCCGGATGGCCGACCGGACAAGACTTTAGCGGGTATGTAATGCGCTGCCGCCCATGGGGGTTCGTCTTCACGCAACTGTAATGGTTGCTGAGGTATGGCTGACCGGGTTCCACGCCCTATCTGATCACCCGCGCGATCGTCCGGAGGCCTCCCACGATCCGTTCCGCCCCCGGCGCCGCCTCCGGATCCAGTAGCCACTGCACCAGCAAGCCGTCCAGCAGGGTGAGCAGGAGGGCGCCGATGTCGTCGTCGGGGTCGTCGTCGGCCGCGGGTAACAGCATGTGGGACAGGGATTGTCGGGCTTCCTGCTGTTTGGCGGAGAAGTCGGTGCGGATGTCGCCGAGATGTTGGGCTTGGGCGAGGCTTTCGATGTTGGCGGCCCACAGGGCGCGGTCGTCGGTGAAGCTGGCGATCAGTTTGCGCAGGAACTTTTCCAGGCGCACCGCCGGCTCGCCCTCCTGATCGGCGTCGAGGGTGTCGAGGATGCGCTGAACTGCGACGGTCGTGGACTCGACCATCGCCTGGCTCAGCAGCGCGTCGCGGGTGCCGAAGTGGTAGTTGATCGCGGCGAGATTGCTGCCCGAGGCGGCCACGATGTCGCGCACCGTCGTCCGGGCGTAGCCACGCTCGGCCAGGCACTGCTTGGCCGCGGTCAGGAGGTCGTCACGTGTTCCCACGTCAGCAGGGTAGCAAGGGGCTACAAACAGATGTTTCATACACAGGTTTGTGACAAATGTTTGAAACGCTTGTATGGTCTCGGTAGTGCTCCAGAACGAACCGAGAGGTGCCCCGATGGCCACGCAACGTCCCCAGTCCCCCTTCGAATCCGGCTACTTCCGGGCCGACGCCCGGTTCGGTTCGGTCCCGGTCGGCGGCATGCCGCTGTACATCGGATCGACCGTCGAGGGCGATATCGACGCCGAGGCGCTGCGCGCGGTGCTGGCGGACCTGGCCGCCCGGCACCCGCTGCTCGCCTGCCTGCCTGTCGACGACGCCGGTGTGCCGCTGCTGCGCCACCGGAGCGGGTACCGGCCGCCGCTGGTGGTGGCCGAAGGGGACGAGATCGAGTACGTCCGGCTCGCCAACGAGCCGCCGGACTGGGGCGAGGGCCTGTTCCGCGCGGTGCTGCTGCGCGACGGCGAGCAGAGCCGCGTCGTGCTGGTCATCCATCACGGAATCGTCGACGGCCGTTCGGCTTTCGCGCTGCTGGACGAGATGTGGCGGCGTTACACCGCGCGCCTGCGCGGCGCACCGCTGCCGGTGGCCGCCGCCGAAGAACTCCCGCAGGCGGTGGATGATCGTCTCGCCGCCACGATTTCGGGGCCGGAGGTCGAAGAACTGCTCGATCGGATGCGCGCCATGATGGCCGAAGCGCCCGCACAGCTGCCGCGCGTCGCGAGCGCCGCGGGGGTCCGGGGATTCCTCGCCGCCGAGCGAATCGAGTTGTCGGCAAGCGAGACAACGGCATTCGTGGCGGCCGCGCGGTCCGCCGGGATCACGGTGAACAGCCTGTTGAGCGGCTGCGCGATGGTCGCCGTGCGCGGCCGCTTCGACGCCGCCGGACCGCTGCCGATGGTCTGCGGTTACGCGGCCGACCTGCGCTCGACGCTGGATCCCCGGCTGTCCGACGACACCTTGCTCAACTGCGCGTCGGGCTGGGGGACGGCGCTGTCGGTGGCGGCTGCCGACGGACCGGTCGAGCTGGGCCGGATCGTGGACGCCGACGTGCGCGCCGCCCTGGACCGCCGCGATCCCGCCCGCTTGATGGTGGCGGGCCGCCATATTCGCGACGAGCAGAGCGCGGCGATGCTCTCCTCGCAGCCCACCTTCGCCCTGTCCAATATCGGCAGGGTGCCCACACACGAGGTTCCACCGGGCGTAAAGCTGTTGCGCGACAATATCTTCGCGATGAACCCGGGCATGCCGCCGAAGGCCACCGCGTTCACCCTGGGCGGCCGCCTGACGGTGCAGGTCGAATACGACACCGCCGACCACAGCCGAACCCAGATGGGCGAAGTGCGCCGCGCACTGTCGCAGTCGCTACACCACGTCGCGGCGGATACCGCACGGAGCGAATTCGCCGGAAGCGCAGGGTAATTCGTGTAATAGACCGGAGGGACGTCTCACATGGTCGCCGCGTCGATGACGAACCGATACCGCACGTCGCTGGCGACCACCCGGTCGTAGGCCTCGTCGATGCGGTCGGCGGAGATGACCTCGATCTCGGCGCCGATGCCGTGCTCGGCGCAGAAGTTCAACATCTCCTGGGTCTGCGGAATACCGCCGATCATCGATCCGGCCAGCGAGCGGCGGAATCCGGCGAGCGTGAACGGCTGCACCTGCAGGGGGTTGTCGGGCAGGCCGAGGATTACCAGGGTCCCGTCCAGGTTCAGCAGCTTCATGTACCGGTCCATCGGGAGATCGGCGGAAACGGTGTTGAGGATCAGGTCGAATTTGCCCCGCAGCTCGCGAAAGGTCTCCTTGTCGCGGGTGGCGTAGTAGTGCCGCGCCCCGAACCGGCGGCCGTCCTCCTGCTTGCTCAGCGAGCTGCTGAGCACCGTGACCTCGGCGCCCATCGCCGCGGCGATCTTGACGCCGACATGCCCGAGCCCGCCCATGCCGATGATCGCCACCTGTTTGCCGGGTCCGGCGTTCCAGTGCCGCAGCGGGGAGAACAGGGTGACGCCCGCGCACAGCAGCGGCGCGGCCTCGTCCAGCCCGATGCCCTCCGGAATGGACACCACGAAGTTCTCCGTCACGACCACCTGGGTGGAATAGCCGCCCAGGGTGGTCCCGCCGGGCTGGAACTCCTCGGGTACGGCCGTGTTGTAGGTCATGGTGGCGCCGCGGGCACAGTACTGCTCCTCACCGGCCCGGCACGGCCCGCACTGCCCGCAGGAATCGACCATGCAGCCGACGCCGACCCGGTCGCCGACCCGGTACTTGGTCACGCCGGACCCGACCGCCGCAACCAGCCCGGCGATCTCGTGACCGGGTACGCAGGGGTAGGTGGTGCCGTGCCATTCGTCGCGGGCGGTGTGGATGTCGGAGTGGCAGATGCCCGCGTACTTGATGTCGATCAGAATGTCGCGCGGACCGAGTTCGCGGCGCTCGATCGTGGTCTTCGTGAACGGGCCCTCGGGGGCCGAGACGGAGTAGGCGGCTGCGGTGGTCATGCGTCCATGCCTACTCCCGCATGGTTCGCTTCGCAAACGCCGCGCCGCGCGCTGCGACCGAACTCACCGGTCTGATTTGCCCGGAATGTGCCCCCATATGTCACATGCCGATCGGCGCGGCACCGCTCATCCACATACCGTCCAACCTGGCCGGGCTGTACCTCGGCTACTTCGCGGGCTTAGCCGCGGCGTTCCTGTTCGTCGTTGCGGCGCTGAATCATTGACAGTTGCGGGAACCGTCGCGCCGGACCCCGCAGTGCTGCTACATATAGAAACACAATCGCCGTGCCCCGACGGGCGTGCACGAGGCGGGAGTGGCCATGTACGACGAACGGTGGGACGGCGGGACCGGACGCACCGGTCGAATGGGCCGGACGGTCGCGGTTCTGCTCGCGGCGATGCTGGCCGTGGTCGCCTTCCTGGGGTATCGGGGGGAACTGCCGCGCTGGGTCTTCGGGATCACCGACTCCACCGCGACGCTGCTCGCTCCTCCGCTGCCACCCATGGACGCGGCCGCGGTCGCCGCGGCGGTCGAGCCGGAGCTGGCGAATATCAACGTCTCGGTGCGCCCCACCGGGATGACCGCGGCCGGGTCGGGCATCGTGCTCACCGCCGACGGCCAGGTGCTCACCAGCCATCATGTGGTCAAGGGCGCCGAATCCATCACCGTCGGCGATATCGGCACGGGCGGGCAGTATCCGGCCACCGTGCTCGGCTACGACGCCGACGCCGATATCGCGCTGCTGGAGATGCCGCGCGCGGCGGGCCTGCCGGTCGCCCGCATCGGCAGTTCAGCGGTGCTGCGCGTCGGCGACGAGGTGCTGGCCATCGGCAACGCGGGCGGCACGGGCTCGCCGACCGCGACGCCCGGAACCGTGACGGCCCTGGACGCCTCGATCGTCGCGCGCAACTCGGCCGACTACTCGCGCAAGGCGCTCACCGGGATGGTCGAGATCGCCGCGCCGGTGACCTCCGGGCAGTCCGGCGGTGCGCTCGCAGACAGTCACGGATCGGTGGTCGGCGTGATCACCGCGGCCTCGGGGGATATGGCCAAGGCGTCCGGGCGGGCCAGCGGTTACGCGGTGCCGATCGATACCGCGATGAACGTGGTGCGGCAGATCCGCTCCGGGCTGGCCAGCGAGAGCGTGCACGTCGGGCCGACCGCCACGCTCGGTGTGATCACCTCGGACGCGAAACCGTCGGGGGCCCGCATCGAATCCGCGGTGTACGGCATGCCCGCCTATGCGGCCGGGCTCGCCGAGGGGGAGGTCATCACCGGCATCGATGGCCGGGCGGTCACCTCGGTGCGGTCCCTGAAGGCCGTGCTCAACCTGCGCAAACCCGATGACACCGTGCGGCTCGAACTGACCGGGCCGGACGGCTCCAGGCGCACTGTCGCGGTCGTGCTGGCCGTCGGGCCGCCGAACTGACCGTCAGAACAGCGACATCCAGTAGTCCTGGAAACGCAGGAACACCAGCACCAGGACCACCGCGTAGAAAACGACCACGACGGTCCAGCGCCACTCCGCGACGATCCGCAGGACGCCGCGCGCGCCGCCCCACAGCTGATCGGTGACCACCGCCAGCAGGATCGGGGTGGCGGCCCACACCACCATGCAGTACGGGCATAGCGCGTTGATCCGGTACAGGCTCTGGAAGATCAGCCAGCAGATGAACCCGATGCCGAGCACCAGACCCAGCCACAGCCCACCCCAGATCCAGCGCGGGAACCCGACCCCGGCGACGGCCAGCACGGCCAGCGTGACCACCACCGAGAAGCCGACCACCCCGATGAGCGGATTCGGAAATCCGAATACCGAGGCCTGGTCGGTGGCCATCACCGATCCGCACGACAGGATCGGATTGATGCTGCACGAGGGTCGGTAGTCGGGGTCCATGAACAGTTTGAACCGCTCCACGGTCAGCGTGACCGAGGCGATCCAGCCCGCGAGCCCGCCGATCAGCAGGATCCACGCGGAACGTGTGGTCATCCCGCTCTACTCCCTTCTCGTGCCGGATATCCGCGAACTACTTCGCGGCGGCCTCGATGGTCGGGCGCAGGCCGTCGGGCTGCATGAGCTCCTGCGAGCTCTTGATCTGCTTGCCGTTCACGAACACCGAGGGGGTGGACTGGATGCCCTCGCCCGCCACGTCCTTGGTGACCTTCTGCACGTACTTGTCGTACTTGTCGCTCTTGATGGTCTCCGCGACCGCGGGATCGGCGATACCCGCCGACTGCGTGATCTGGATGATCTGGTCGTCGGTCAGGCCGGTGCCGTTCTCCGGCGGCTGCTGCTGGAACATGCTGCTCAGCCATGGCATGAACTTCGTCGGATCCGACTCGGCCACGGCGTAGGCGGCGTTCGCGGCGCGCGAGGAGTACCGGGTGCCGCCCGACATCTTGTCGAGGAAGCCGACGATGTTGTACTCGACGACGGCCGTTCCGGCGTTCACCTCGTCCTCGATCGTCTTGCCGTTGGCCTGCTCGAACATCTGGCAGGCCGGGCACTGCAGGTCGGCGATCACGCGCACGGTGGCCTTGGCGCCGGGCTTGCCGATCCGGATCGCGCCGTTGTCGGTGATCGAGCCCTCGACCCCGCCGGGCGCGGCCTGGGCGGTCACCGTCGGCGTCGGCCCCGGATCGTTCTTCTTGTTGTTCTTGACCGCGATGCTGATGCCGATGGCGGCGATGAGCGCGACCAGCACGGCCCCGACACCCACCTGGATCGCGATGGTGCGTGTCCGATCGGCACGCTGCACCCCGGCCAGCGGGTTCTTACCACGCGGATTCTTGCTCACCTTCGAGTCGCCTTCCTGTGTCTACGTGCGGACAGCCATCCGGTGCCGCCTGCGATGGTACGGGGCGGATGCCGCGCGGGGGCGACGCCGCCGCCCGAAATGCGAGGGGCCCGGACCACATGATTACGGGCGAACCTGAGAATCCCCCGAGAGGCGGTCAAGACGCCGCGAGGCGTTTCTTCTGCTCCTCGACGTCGAACTGCGCCGCGGGCCAGTCCAGTTTCAAGTTCTGCAGTGCTTCGATCAGCAGCTCGGTGACGGCCAGCCGGGAGTACCACTTGCGGTCGGCGGGCAGCACGTGCCACGGGGCGTAATCGGTCGAGGTGCGGTCCAGGACGGCCTGGTAGGCCTCCTGATACGCGGGCCAGAAGCCGCGCTCGTCGATGTCGTTCGGGTTGAATTTCCAGTACTTGTCGGGCCGGTTCAGCCGCTCGGCGAGGCGCTTGCGCTGCTCGTCCAGCGAGACGAACATGGCCACCTTGATCAGCGTGGTGCCGGAGTCGACGATCTTGCGCTCGAACTTGTTGATCTCGTCGTAGCGCTTGCCCCACACTTCCGGCGCGACCAGATTGTGCACCCGAACCACCAGCACGTCCTCGTAGTGCGAGCGGTCGAAGACCCCGATCTGCCCGCCGCGCGGCAACTGCCTGCGGATCCGCCACAGATAGTTGTGGCGCTTCTCCTCGGCGGTCGGGACCCCGAATGCGGCGTGGTCGACACCCTGCGGATCCACCGAGCCGATCACATGCCGGACGATGCCGCCCTTGCCCGCGGTATCCATGCCCTGCAGCACCAGCAGCACGCTGCGCGGGTCGCCGGAGCGGCCGTTGGCGAACAGCTTCTCCTGCAGGTCCGACAGGACCTGGCCGCGCTCCGCGAGCAACTGCTCGCCCGCCCTCTTGTTGCCCTTGAAGCCCGGGGTCGCGGAGGTGTCGAGGGTGGCGAGCTCGAGCCCGTCGGCCCGCAATGCCTGGGTGACCGGTTTGGACCAGGGAGACTTAGCCATAACAGTGCAGTATCTACCCTGTCGCTACCTGATGCCCGCCAACCTCATCAGCTGAGTCGCGAAATCGGTGTCCGATACCGGCGTCAGGCTCAGGTCGGCGGCCGTGGTGAGCAGATAGCGGCCGTCGCCCGCGAAATCGAGCCAGGTGCGGTGGCGAGTGGGGGGCGACATCGGGTTGTCCGGGGCCACGGAGACGGTGATGAACCCGCGCGCGTCGACCGGCTCGCGGAGTTTGCGGCGCAGGCGCGCGGGGCCCTGACCGTTGTCGGGAACGGCGGGCCCCTCCTGGTTCAGCACCGCGTCCTGTGGTTCGCGCATGGTGGCGTGCCGCCCGGGCGGGGCCGAGCCGATCACCTCGACCAGCTTGTCGCCGAGGGTCCGGGCGTGGGACACGGTGACGGTGACGGTGTCGGATCCGGCGACGAGGACGCCCGCGTGACGATGGACCACGGCGGCGAAGGCGAGGATCCGCTCCGGCTCGTCCCGCGCGCCGCCCGACCGTTCCCCGGTGACGGTGATGGTGGTGGCGTCGGAGCGGGCGCACAGCATCAGGGCGGCGGTCAGGTCCGGGTCGGTGTTGCGGGCGTAACGATGGCGCAAACCCAGCGCGGCGTACTCGGATTCGGTGCGCGCGGTGGCGGCCGGGATCATATTTACGGGGTAAGGGCGGCGATCCAGGCCCGTTTCGGTGGCCCAGACGTGTGTGAACTCGTCCGGGGTGAGCACCCACTTCACTACTCGTGACCCCCACTCGAGCCCGGACCGCGCGGCGCCGGTGCGAACCGGGGTACGCGGTCCCCGGACGCGGGCAGGGTCGGGTTGTAGACGAAGGTCATGACATCGCGCACGTCGGCCTGGACCGACGCGGCCCGCATGTCGTATTCCATGCGCCGTCGGCCGCCGTGCACCGCCTCGGCGACCGGATCCTCCAGCGGTCGGTACGGCTGCGGCGGCGGTGGGATCGCATCCCGGATCACCTGCGCCGCTTCGGCATCGGCCTCCAGTAGCCGCTGCACCGCGGCGCAGATCTCGGGCACCGCGGCGCCGCGGGCGGCGAAATCGAGGGTGGCCCGCAGCGCCGCATCGCGGGCCCGCCCGCTCCAGCGCGCGAATTCGGCGTTCGCGGTCGCCGAGAAGGTGCGGAAGGCCTCGCCGACCAGGTCGGCGTTGCCGCGCCACGCCTCGGCCGCCTGGCCCAGGGCGCCGGGGTCGAGCGCCTCGTGCACCAGGTCCCACAGTTCCCGATGGGTGTAGGAGCCGAATACTTCCCGATCCGGGACATAGGGCGGGTCTATGTCGGCGGAGGGGGGCGGGTCGTCGGGGCTCATCGGTCCTCCAGCCGGGCGGCCGCCAATTCCAGGGCCGCGCGATTGGCGGCCTCGGCCTCGGCGAAGCGTCTACCCGCGGCCAGATATGCGGCCTTGAACAGCAGCGCTGTCTCCTGGAAGGCGAGCACGGTGTCGAGAAATTCGCGCCCCTTGTTGCCGAATCCGCGGGCCAGTTCCTGCCCGGAGGGCAGCTCCGGGAACCCGGGGATCGTCGTCAGCAGGTGTTCGGTGTGCCGCGCGTGCTGCAGGTCGTCGACGAGCCGATCGCAGGCGGCGGCCAGGTTGCGCGCCACGTCCTCGGCGATCTCGAAGGCTTGGTCCCCGGAACCCGTTGCCGCGGCATACAGTTTGCGGGCGGCCTGCTGACCGGTGTCCGGTACACCCACCCGGTGCTCCCCTTCCGCCACCATCCCACCTGTCCCATTTGGGACAGTACCGGAGTGTGGTCACCGGCGACGCGGATCGAATTTGTGACGCGCCACACGATCCAGCGATGTGGACTGTGGAACCCGTTGTGCGACGGCTACTTCCGCCGCGATTCGGGTCGATGGCCGCTCGCGGCGTCGCCAAGGCCGGGTGGCAGCGCGGCGGAATCGACGCGACATTGGCGTGAGTGCGCCAACGAAGTGGTTGCGGCGCAGCGGGTTCAGTGCGCGTAGACCAGCGCGAAGGCGGGGTGATTCATGTTCCGCCGCGCGAGATTCACCGGGCCGCCTCCGGGTCGAGCATCAATCGCATGGTGACTCCTCGTCGCTGGGGAGTTTCCGGCACTAGCCGCTGGTTGTCAGGCCCTGTCCACCTCGATGGTCATCCCGGCGGCGCGCAGCCGCTCGGTGAGCGGGTCGGCCATGGCCGCCGCCGGGGTGAGAATGCCTGCGAGCTCGGGCAATTCGTCGAATGCCAGGCTGAGCCCGGACTCGCCGAGCAGCACCGACGTGGCCTGGTAGCCCGGATCGCCCTCCCCGGCGAAGGTGCACACGTACTTGGCGCCGGAGGTGGTCCGCGCGAACGTCTTCATCGTGAACCAGCCGCTGCGGCGGGCCGCCTCGCTCGGTCCGGTGCCGGGCTTGGGCAGCACCCGGTCGAGCAGCTTGCGGCCCGCGGATACGCGCGAGAGCACCGCGCCCGCCGCCATGGTCGCCACGATGCCGCCCGCCATACCGGCCGCCACCAGCGGCGCGGCGGGTGACTTGCCCGCGCTCATCACCTCGCGGTAGCGGAAGTTCTTGCCGTACACCCAGCCCAGCAGGCCGTTGCTGCGCCGCACGATCTTCGTGTTGTGGGCGGCCATGACGAAGGTCGCCACCCAGCCATCGAGGCTCGGGTCGATGCTCGAGGCCCGCGCCAGTGCCTGATCGGACTGCCGTCCGACGTCGGGCTCCATGGCCTTGTCCGGGCTCAGCGAATACGGGTGCGCCATCACCGATCCCTTCGACGGGTCGGCGGCGATCGCCTCCATCATCGCGCGCCCGGAGTCGATGGTGCCGCCGCTGGCGCCGCCCTTGAGCCAGGCCACGAGGGTGGTGTCGGTGAGTTCGCCGGTGTTGTCCTCGACCGAGCGCCGGTACAGGCGGTACACGCTCAGATCGGACGGAATCGAGTCGTAGCCACAGGAATTCACGATTTTCGCACCCGTCTCCACGGCGCGATCGTGGAACCGGTCGATGCATTCGCGGATGAACAGCGGCTCGCCGGTCAGATCGGCGTAGTGCGTTCCGGCCTCCGCGCACGCCTGCACCAGCGCCAGGCCGTAGCGCAGGTAGGGGCCGACCGTGGAGACGACGACCTCGGTCCGGGCGGCGAGATCGTCCAGCGCCGCCTGATCCGTCGAATCGGCCACCAGCAGCGGCCATTCCGCGGCCGCCGGGCCCAGCTCGTCGCGGACCCGCGTCAGCTTCTCGGCGGAGCGCCCGGCCAGGGCGATGCGAGCCCCCGCCGGCGCCGCCTGCGCCAGGTACCGCCCGGTGAGCGCGCCGACGAAACCGGTAGCGCCGAACAGTACGAGGTCGAATTCCCTGTCTGCCATGAACTTTCCCATCTGCCGTCCATTGTCTTTCCGACTCTGCCTTGCCGTCATACGGCTCCGCCTACCGTCCTTCGGTTCCGCTTGCCGTCATTCGGTTCCGCCTGCCGTCCATCGGTTCCGCCTGCCGTCCATCGGTTCCGCTTGCCGTCCATCGGTTCCGCCTGCCGTCCTTCGGTTCCGCCCACCGTCCTTCGGCTCCGCTCTACCGTGTCATTCGGCTCCGCCCTACCGTCATTCCGGCGTGATCGGCCTACCGTCATTCCGGCGTGCTTTTGGCCGGAATCCACGCGAGATCCCGGCGAAAAGCGCGCCGGGATGACGGATCGAGCGCGCCGGGGTTGACGGGTCGGGGGTGCCGGGGTCGACGGGTCGAGCGCGCCGGGTTGACGGGTCGAGCGCGCCGGGGTTGACGGGTCGGGGGTGCCGGGGTTGACGGGTCGAAGGTGCCGGGGATGATGGATCGAGGGCGCCGGGATGATGGATCGAGGCGCCGGATGACGGATCAAGGTTTGCGGCGGCGCTTGGTGGCGCTCGCCTTCTTACGCGCCGGAGTGGTCTGTTTGACGAGATCCGGCCGCTGCGCGAGCCAGGCGTGGTGCGCCTTGCCCAGCTCGGTGACCGGCGGATCGCCGTAGAGCCACTCGCGGGCGATGCGATGCCAGTTCGCGGTCGCCTCCAGCTGGCCCAGCACCCCGAAGGTGAGGAAATCCGCGCGGCGCGAGAACAGGTGCTCCGGCGGCAGGTTCTGCTCCTTCATGCCCGCGAATTCGCCCGCCCGCGGATCCACCGCGAGAACGAATGCGCCGCTGGCCAGTTCGGGTGTGATGGTCAGTTCCTCGTCCACCACCGCCCACTCGCACGCGGCCAGCACGTATTCCAGGCATTCCTCCGGCGTGACCGCCTCGGGCTCGTCGATGACGCCCCGGTCGATCATGATCTGCCACAGGTCCTCGGCGCGGTCCTCGGCCGCGGCCCGGATCCCGGCGATCTCGGCCTGGACGTGCTTGGGGTCCATCCGGTTGAACAGCCCGAAATCCAGGAACGCCACCCGCCCGTCCTCGCCGAGCAGCAGATTGCCCGGATGCGGATCGCCGCAGAACTCGTTGAAGCTGAACAGCGAGCCCACGTAGAAGCGGTAGATGATCTCGCCGACCCGGTCGCGCTCGGCGGCGGGCAGCTGGCGGATCTGCTCGAAGTTGCGGCCGGGGAAGTACTCGCTCACCAGCACCCGGGTGCTCGACAGCTCCGGCATCGTGGCGGGCACCACGATGAACGGGTGGTCGGCGTAGAGGTCGGCGATCTGGCGCTGGGTGTGGGCCTCGGCGACGTAGTCGAGTTCGCTCTCCAGGTTCAGCCGCAGTTCGTCGAGCACCGCGGGCGTCACCCAGGGCATCGCGGTCTGCAGCACGCGCCGGAACATGGACAGGTTTTTCAGGTCGGCGCGCACGGCGACGTCGATGCCCGGGTACTGGACCTTCACCGCGACCTGCCGCCCGTCGTGCAGCCGCGCTCGGTACACCTGCCCGATGGACGCGGCCGCGATCGGCTCCGGCTCGAATTCGGCGAACAGCTCGCCGATCGGGCGGCCGAAATCCTCCTCGATCACCGCGCACATGGTCTCGGAGGAGACGTTCGGCGCGCTGTCGCGCAGCACGGCCAACCGGCGCTGGAAGCGTTCGCGGTGTTCGTCGGGCACGAGATCCATATCGAGCACCGACAGCATCTGGCCGAGCTTCATGGCGACACCCTTCATGGTGCCCAGCACCATGACCATCTGCTCGGTCGCGCGGATCATCGACTCCTCGGCCATCCGCGCCCGCACGGCCTCCGAGCGGCCACGCATCGACCGGCGGGTGCGCTGTGCGCGGATGACGTTGCCCGCCACGGCCACGCCCAGCTTCGTACCCCTGGCCAACCGAGACGTCGGCAGCTCTTTAGCCATCAAGCTAGCCCGCCTCTCCGCGTTTCTGGCCATACAAAGTCGGTCCCGCGAGAAGTTACCCATGTACTCGCGAAATCAGTTGCCCGGTCCGTCAGCCTATGGTCCGGTGTCTCCCGGACTGAACCCGACAGCCCGGTATCAGATTCCACGTCACATGGGACTTGGTCAAGAAGGTTCGGGTTCGGGCAGCTGGTGCTGCACGGCGTTGAACTTCTCCGGGGAGCCGCCGGCGCGGACCATGCCCTCGATGGCGCTCCACGCCATCATCGTCATGTGGTCGAGCATCTTGTCGGCCGAGAGGGTGCGGTTGGTGATCCACCAGTCGGTGGCCAGCTGGACGCCGCCGACGAGGACGTACGCGTAGAGCTGAATGCCCTCGGTCTCGACGCCGCGGTCGAAGGCCTTGTCCTGCAGCACCGCGGCCACGACGTCGGCGAACAGCTTCTCGAAGTCGGCGAGCGTGGACTTGTCGGTGGTGGAGCCGTTGCCCATGATGAACCGGTACACGTCGGTATCGGCGTCGACGGTGTGCACGTAGGCGGCGAGGGTGTTGCGGACCAGCTCGTACTCGTCCAGATCGTCGCTGATGGCCTCGTAGATGCGCGGCATCAGGGTGGTCTCGACGAACCGCTCCATGGTGGCGCGGGTCAGGTCGCTCTTATCCGAGAAGTATCGGTAGAGAACGGTTTTCGACACCCCGATCTCGGCCGCGATCTCGTCCATGCCGACGTCGCCGCCGCGCTTGCGGATGGCGGCCAGGGTGCCGTCGACCAGTTCCTCGCGGCGATTGATCTTGTGCTGATGCCAGCGTTTCTTGCGGCCGTCCACCCGGCCCGACCGTGCCGGAGCTGTTCTGGCGGACGGCTTGCCGACCTCGACAAGATCTTCGGTGGACAGGACGGACTCCTTGTTCCGGGGGTACGGGCCACCCCAGCTTAGGTCCTTCGCCACGGCCGTGTTCGGACTTCGGCCACCGACCTGACGCCGCCGTGCGGGAGTAGGGGGTGGGCGGGTCTAACCGAGCGGGTCGGTCGTTGCGACCAGAATGGGAAATATGGAGCGATCTGCCAGCAGTGCATCCACCACGGGCGCGGATTCGGAGACGGCCGTCGAATCCGCTGCCGGAGTGGGAAACAACACAGGCCCGCCGCCGGGCCGACGCGCGCTGCCCGGGCCCGCCGCCGGACCGGCGTCGTTCGCGGACCTCATGGACGAGTCCGGTAAGAAGCGGGATCTGCGCAAGATGAAGATCGTCGCCACCGGATTCCTCGTCGGCGCGACGCTGGTGTACCTGTTCTGCTGCTGGCTGGGTTCGCGTGGCGGGGGCGGGAGCTGGGTCGGTTATGTGCGGGCCGCCTCCGAGGCGGGCATGGTCGGCGCGCTGGCCGACTGGTTCGCGGTGACGGCGCTGTTCCGGCATCCGCTCGGGCTGCCGATTCCGCACACCGCGATCATTCGCAAGAAGAAAGATCAACTGGGCGCCAGCCTCGGTGATTTCGTGCGGGCGAATTTCCTGTCGCCGGACACCGTGGCGGAGAAGGTCAATTCGGCGCAGATCTCGCTGCGGCTCGGACGCTGGATGGCCGATGCGAATCACGCCGCGCGGGTGTCGGAGGAGTCGTCGACGATCCTGCGCGCGGTGATCGGTGCGCTGCGCGACGAGGATGTCGAGCAGGTCATCGACAACACCATCGTCAAGCGCATCGCCGAGCCGCAGTGGGGGCCGCCGCTGGGCCGGGTGCTCGCGGAACTGCTGGCCGAGAACCGGCAGGCGCCGCTGCTGGACCTGCTGGCCGAGCGGGCGCATCAGTGGGCGCTGGGCAGCCAGGAGACCATCGACCGGATCGTGATGCGGGACGCGCCGTCGTGGGCGCCGAAATTCGTCAACGTCCTGCTGTCCGAGCGGATTTATCGCGAACTGGTGGAATTCACCTGGAAGATTCGCTCCCAGCCGGATCACGAGGTACGGCTGGCGGCCGATCGCTTCCTCGAGGAGTTCGCGCACGATCTGCAGTACGACGAGGCCATGATCATCAAGGCCGAGCGGGTGAAGGCCGAGATCATGGGCCGCGAGGAGATCACCGGAATGGCCCGGGCGACCTGGCGCGCGGCCAAACGAATGATCTTGGAATCGGCCGACGACCCGAACAGCACGCTGCGCCGCAAACTCACCGAGAATGTGCAACAGCTCGGGGAGCGTCTGGTCGGCGAGTCGGAGCTGCGGGAGCGGGTGGATTCCTGGGTCGAGCGCGGGGTCCGCTATCTGGTCGCCAATTACGGCTCCGAGATCGCCACCCTCATCAGCGATACGGTTGCCCGATGGGATGCCGATGAGGCGAGCCGCAAGATCGAATTGCAGGCCGGGCGCGATCTGCAATTCATCCGCATCAACGGAACCGTCGTCGGATCGCTGGCCGGACTGGCGATCTACGCCGTTTCCCATGTGCTCTTCCCGGGGTGGTCGGCGTAGCCGCCGCAAGTTTGCCGGGGTAGTGCTAGCAGGGGTGCTTGCAAGAGTTAGCACCCTGTTTTAGAATCGACCGTACAACCGCCGGAAGGTGAGTGATGGCACAGGAGCCCGAGGTTTCCGACCAGAACACCGGGGAATTCGCAGAGACGTCTGCGGCCGGAGGAGGGGTGGGCCGCGTAGCCAACGCGGCGCACGACATCGGAAGCTTCATCCGATCGCAGCGAGAGGCCGCGCAGGTTTCGCTGCGTCAGCTCGCACAGCTGGCGGGGGTGAGCAATCCGTATCTCAGTCAGATCGAGAGAGGGTTGCGTAATCCGTCCGCCGAGGTGCTCGCGCAGATCGCGAAGGGTCTGCGGGTCTCCTCGGAGGTCTTGTACATGCGGGCCGGTTATCTCGAACAGAGGCCGCCGAGCCCCGTCCGGGACGCCCTGCTGGCCGATACGGGAATCACCGAGCGGCAGAAGCAGGTGCTGCTGGACATCTACGAATCGTTCCGCCGGGAAAACGCGGGGAACGACATCGGAGGGGACGCTACGGATACCCAGGGGGGCGTTCCCGGGGGGATCAGGGACAACGAGGTTCCGCACGCCACCGATGGCAGCACTACCGAAGTTCCGCCACGCCAGGAGAACGAAACATCATGACCGAACCGAATGCCACCGTGACGAAGCCGCTCTACGCGACAGTCGGCGCGGGCGACGCGCTGTACACCGCCGTGAACGATCTGGTCGAGAAGGTACGCGAGCGTGCCGCCACCGCCGATGTGACCGGCCGGGTGGACGAGGCCCGTGAGCGCCTGTCGAACCTGCCTGCCGATGTGCAGGAGCAGTTCGAGTCGCTGCGCCAGCGGCTGACCGGCCTGCCTTCCGAACTGCCGGACGACGTCGCCGAACTGCGCGAGCGGCTCACCCCCGAGGAACTGCGCCGCCTGGTCGACCAGTACTACCACCAGGTGCTGGACTACTACCAGGACCTGGCCGCCCGCGGCGAGGAGACCGTGGGGCGGCTGCGCTCGGAGAACACCACCTTCGACGAGCAGTTCGGCCGGGTCGAGGGCATCCTCGACGATGTCGCCACCCGCGCCGAGGACGTCTTCGGCAAGGTGGCCGACCAGACCCGCGGCCTGCTGGGCCAGAAGGTGACCGAGGAGGCCACCGAGAGCGAGCCGGTCGTCGACGCCGAGGTCGTGAAGGTGACCACCGAGCCCACCCCGGCCGCCAATGGTCCCGCCAAGAAGGCCCCCGCGAAGAAGGCCCCGGCCAAGGCGGCGCCCGCGCGGGCGAAGAAGGCCACGGCCCCGAAGAAGTAGGGCGGTTCCCCGAGCCGCCCGCGACGCCCTCGCATGTCCTGATATGCGAGGGCGTTGCCTATCATGGGGACTGTGTACTCCGTGACTGGTGCCATCGTGTTCGTGTTGTGGCTCGCCGCGCTGGGCGCGACCATCTTTGCGCTGGTCCACGCCATCCGGCAGCGCTCCGACGCGTTCACCGCCGTCGACAAGCTGACCAAGCCGATCTGGGTCACCATTCTGGCCGTCGCCCTGCTGCTGCTGTTCCTGGCGCAGACGCCGGTCGGGTTGATCGGCATCGTCGCGGTCGTCGCCACCGGTGTCTACCTGGCCGATGTGCGGCCCAAGGTGGACGAGGTGCAGCGCGGTCCGCGCTGGTAGGAGGCTCGACCCGAGATCTTTCCGCCGCACCGATGCGATGTCGGTGCGGCGGATTTTTCGTGCTTGCACTAGCTAGCACCCACTCCAGCGGGTTACTGTTCTTGTAAGTAACACACAAAGGAGTGTTCCATGCGGGCAACGCTGCCTACTCCGGTCCGGCCGGTGGCACAGATGGCGGGCCGGATTCAGGACCTGCTGCGCGTCCATCGCGCCACCTTGCGCGTGCGGGACTACGGGACCGCCGCGCTCAATCCGCCTGCCGCGCCGACGGAGGTCGTGCCGGTGACCGCCCCCGACGGCGCCGCGCTGCGAGTGCACTCGTACGGGCCCGCCGACGGTGACGTCATCGTGCTGGTGCACGGCTGGACGTGCTGCATCGAATACTGGAACCCGCAGATCAACGCCTTCGCCGGGGACTGTCGCGTGGTCGCCTACGACCAGCGCGGGCACGGCGAGACCGAACTGGGCGACAGCCCGCTGACCACCGATCTGCTGGCCGACGACCTGGCCGCCGTGCTGGCCGCCACCTTGCGGCCGGGGCAGCGCGCGGTGCTGGTCGGACACAGCTTGGGCGGCATGACGATTCAGGCCTGGGCCGGGCGGTATCCGGAGCAGGTGGCCCAGCGCGCCGCGGCGGTGCTGCTGACCAACACCTCGCCCGGAGACCTGGTCGCCGAGACCACCGTGCTGCCCGTATTCAACCGCGGGCTGGTGTCGCTGCCGTTCGCCATCGGCCGCTTCCTGCTGGGCACCGCGGTTGTGTTCCCGCCGATCGCGCCCGTGAAATGGATCTTTCGACGGCAGGTGATGAGCCTGGCCACCACCGGCGATGTCGCCGACTACGCGCTGTCGATCGTGCGCTCGTGTCCGGCCGCCGTCCGCGCGAAGTTCGGGCTGCTGCTCGCCGACCTCACGCTCGGCCGCTCGGCGGAGCGGCTTACGGTGCCGACCACTCTGATCGCGGGCGAATTCGACGACCTGACGCCGGTCGTGCACGCCGAGCGGATTGCCGAAATGCTGCGGGCCGCAGGCAGTCTCGAGCGATTCGAGATCCTGCCGACCGGGCACTTGGGCAATGTGGAGGCCTACGAGGAGTTCAACGAGGTGCTGGCGCAGGTGCTGTCGGCGACCCATGTCGCGCGGGAGGTCAGCGCCTAGTCACGCCGGGGGTACCGCACTGTCCTGTCGGCGTCCCGGTCAGCCCTGTCCTGTCGGCGTACGGTTCCGGTCGTTCCGGCGTACGGTTCCGGTCGTTCCGGCGTACGGTTCCGGTCGTTCCGGCGTACGGTTCCCGTCGTTCCGGCATACCGGCCCGTCATTCCGGCGAACGCCGGAATCGAGCGGGACGTCGTGACGGAAGCGTCTGGAACCGTTCGCAATTCGTTATTCGTCCGGGAGTTATCGCGGATGAGCCGCCGGTCGATATGTGTTGTAGATAACAGAGTTTCATCGCCAGGTTCGTCCGCGAATGTCGTTGCGGCGGAATGGGTATTCGATGAATGCGGGATGCACGCAGCGTAGCCGGTCCCTGCGCCGATTCGCTGCTTGCACTAGCAAGCACTGCTGCTAGCGCGGTAGTGTGCGGGAGGACACAAAGGAGTGCTCATGCTGGTGAAGCTGCCCGACCCGGTGAACGGCCTGCGAAGCGGCGCCGACGCGCTGACCGCCACATACCGCGCGCGGTTGCGCGCCCGCACCTATGCCACCGCGTCTCTGAATTCCGCCCCGTCGCCCGAGATCGTCCCCGTCACCACCGCCGACGGCGCCCGGCTGCGGGTGCATGCCTACGGCCCGGCCGACGGCAACGTGATCGTGCTGATCCACGGCTGGTCCTGCTGCATCGAATACTGGAACCCGCAGATCAACGCCTTCGCGGGCGAGTACCGCGTGGTCGCCTACGACCAGCGCGGGCACGGTGAGAGCGGGGTCGGCACCCGGCCGTTCGGTCCAGGCCAGCTGGCCAGCGATCTGTCCGACGTCCTGGACGCGGTACTGCGGCCCGGGCAGCGGGCGGTGCTCGTCGGCCACAGCATGGGCGGCATGACCATCCAGGCCTGGGCGCAGCAGTATCCCGAGCAGGTCGAGCAGCGGGCGTCGGCGGTGGTGCTGGTGACCACGGCAGCCAAGCAGATTCCCGCACGCGCCAAGATTGTTCCGCTGGTCAGCGATGTTGTCGCGATGCCGGTGTGGGCGGCGCAGGCGGTATTCGGGGCGCCGGTGCCGCTGCCCGGCTCGGCCGCGGTGCGCACGGTGTTCAAGTCCCGCATCATGAATCGCGCCTCCGATGCCGATCAGGCCGCGTTCGGCCTGGCGATCGTGCGGTCGTGCCGACCGGCGGTGCGCGCCGCCGTCGCGCGCGACCTGGCGAAGCTCGACCTGGGTGCCGCGGCCGCCGCCATCACGGTGCCCACCAGCGTGATCGCGGGCGAGTTCGACAAGCTGCTGCCCGAGATCCACTCGCGCGAGATCGCCGACGTGCTCGCCGAATCCGGCAACCTGGACCGCTACACGATCTTGCCGACCGGGCACCTGCCGAATATCGAAGCGCCCCAGGAATTCAACGCCGAACTGCACCGCATGGTGCGCATCGGCCGCCACGGTTCCCGCGCCGTCGCCAGCTGACCTTCGCAAGCTCAGGTATTTCCGGCGTGCCCTCAGGTATTCGGTGTGCGCTCAGGTATTCGGTGTGCGCTCAGGTACTGCGGTGTGCGTTCGGGTATTGCGGCGTGCTTTTGGCCGGAACTAATTGAAGACGACGGTCCGGCGGCCGTGTACCAGCACGCGCCCCTCGAGGTGCCAGCGCAGGCCGCGGGCGAGCACGACGCGCTCGATATCGCGGCCCTGGCGGACCATGTCGCCGACGGTGTCGGCGTGGTCGATGCGCGTCACATCCTGTTCGATGATCGGACCGGCATCTAGCTCCGCGGTGACGTAGTGGCAGGTGGCGCCGATCAGCTTGACGCCGCGGGCGAAGGCCTGGTGGTACGGGCGCGCACCGACGAACGACGGCAGGAAGCTGTGGTGGATGTTGATCGCCCGGCCCGACCAGTGCGCGCACAGCTCCGGCGGCAGCACCTGCATGAACCGCGCCAGTACCACGGCATCCGGATCGTGCGCGTCTACCAGCTCCCGGACCTGCTCGAAGGCGGGCCCGCGCTCGGCCGGATCCTGCGGGAACGGCACGTGGTGGAATTTCACACCGTGCGCCCGCGCCATCTCCGCCAGGTCCGGATGGTTACCGATCACCGCCTCGATGGTCGCGGGCAACTCGCCGCTGCCCGCGCGGCCCAGCAGGTCGTGCAGGCAGTGCCCGTCCCTGCTGACCAGCAGCACCGCGCGTCGCCGGGCCCCGGAATCCAGCAGTTGCCACTCGGTGTCGGACCCCAGCTCGGCCGCCACCGCGGCGAACCGGTCCCGCAGCTCGGCCAGCCCGAACGGCACCGTCGACGCCTTGATGGCCTGACGGGTGAAGAACCAGCCCGAGTCGACGTCGGAGTGGTACCCCGCCTCCACGATGGACCCCCCGAAGTCGGCGATGAACGAGGTGATCCGGGCGATGATGCCGGGCCGGTCGGGGCAGCCCAGCATCAGCACGTAGCGGTGGTCGTCGGTGGTCGAACTCATGGGCCGATTCTCCCAGGACGCGTCGCGGGTGGTCATCCCCGGCCATTCCGAGGTGTCGTCCTGTGTGGTTCTGGGGTGCTGAGGTGTCGTGCCGTGTGGTTCTGGGGTGCTGAGGTGTCGTCCCGAGTGGTTCCGGGGTGCTGACGTGTCGTCCCGAGTGATTCCGGAGAGCTGACGTGTCGTCCCGTGTCATTCCGAGGCGCTGACGCGTCGTCCACTTGTCATTCCGAGGCGCTGACGCGTCGTCCTCTTGTCATTCCGGCGTGCTTTTGGCCGGAATCTCCTGCGTGGATTCCGGCCAAAAGCATGCCGGAAACATGAGAGAGGTGGCATGCCGGGAATGGGGACGGCATGCCGGAAATAGGGGAGGCGCGGCGGAAGTAGGGGTGGGATGCCGGAAATAAAGGGAGGCGGCGTGCCGGGTACCAGGGTGCCGGGAACGGGTCTAGAGCGCGTAAAACGGTTCGGCGTAATGGAATTCGCCGGTGATGCCGGGTTCGTAGGTGGTGAGAGGGCGGACCTGGAAGTGGGAGGTCCAGGTCGGTTCGTCGGGGGTGATGCCGAGGCGGGCGCCGGGGGCGAATCCGAAATGAGGGTAGTAGTCGAGGCTGCCGAGCAGGCCGACCAGCGGCTCGTCCAGGGCGTCGGCGGCGCCCAGGGCGGCGTGCATGAGCGCGGAGCCGACCCGCTTGCCCTGGTGGTCGGGCAGCACCCCGATCGGGCCCAGCGCCAGCACGGGGAACGGCCCGACACCGGCGCGGGTCAGGCAGACGTGGCCGACAACTCGGTCGCGGACCTGCGCCACCATCGACAGCGTCGGAATCCAGCCGGAATCGCTGCGCAACCGGTGGACCAGCGCCACCTCGGCCGGATCGGCGGCGGCGCGCGGGGCATCGTCGGGCTGGCCGTTCGGATAGTCGAGGGCGAAGGCGCGGCGGTGAACCGCATCGATCGCGGGGATGTCGCCGGGCCGTTCGCGACGGATCAGCACGGTGACGTCTCCTCCCCAGCGAGTGGGCACATCCGCACGGGTGCGGCGGGAACCGTGTTGCGCCGGACCGTAGGTGGACCGACCCTTACGAGTGTGCGCGACGGCCGACACCGCCCGCAACGAAATTCACCCCGTGGCTGTGCCAGACTCTGTGCCCATGGCCGATACCGCCCCCGAACCAGGAACGCGTGCACTCACCCGCGGGGAGGTGGCGGCGATGATCGACCACACCCTGCTCGCGCCGGAGGCCACCGCGGCCGACGTCACCGCCACCATCGAGGAGGCGCGGGGACTGGGCGTGTACGCGGTGTGCCTGTCGCCCGCGATGCTGCCCGTCCGGGCGCCCGGCCTGGTGGTCGCCACCGTCGCGGGATTTCCCTCCGGGAAGCATCATTCGCTGGTCAAGGGCACCGAGGCGCGGCTGGCGGCGGAGCAGGGCGCGGCCGAGGTCGATATGGTCATCGATATCGGCGCGGCACTCGTCGGGGATTACAACGCCGTGCTGTCGGACATCGTCACGGTACGCGAGGCCGTGGGCGACCGGACGGTGCTCAAGGTGATCATCGAGGCGGCGGCGCTGCCGGACGGCGCGATCGTCGAGGTGTGCCGCGCCGCCGAGCGGGCCGGGGCCGATTTCGTGAAGACCTCCACCGGCTTTCACCCCGCGGGCGGTGCGAGCGTGCACGCGGTGCGGCTGATGGCCGACACCGTGGGCGGGCGGCTGGGCATCAAGGCCAGCGGCGGCATCCGGACCGCCGCCGCGGCCGCCGAGTTGATCGAGGCCGGCGCCACGCGCCTCGGGCTGTCCCGCTCACGCGAGGTGCTGGCGGAATTCCCCGAATAACCCCGCAGGTCAGCAGGATTTCGACTCGGTGCTCTGCGCATCCGGCGCGGGTTCCAGCTTGGTGGGGCCGCCCGCCAGCGAGACCGCGATGCCGTTGTCGGTGACCTTGACCTCGGTCGGCTTCAGGCCCATCGGGTAGCTCTGCAGGCTCTCGGTCATCAGATCCACGATGCCGTCCACCAGGTCGGTGGGCAGGCCGAATCCGAACAGCTGAGCGGACTGCGTGGTCACCTCGATCCGGTCGCCGATGATCTGCGGCTTCACCTGCAGGTCGGCAATGCCGCCGAGCACCTTGACGTCCAGCACCCCGGCGGCCGGATCGGACTGGACCCCGGAGACCAGCCCCTTCAGCGTCTGCGCGATGCCGTCGTTGCTCCACGTGGCCTCGGCGGTGCTGTTGCCGATCTCGGCGCCGCCGCGGCCGTTGTCGACCAGCGTGATGTCGTCGAGCCGCGCGTGCACCTTCATATCGACGGCAGGCCCGAACTTGGCGTCGTCGCTGTCGACGTCGACGTACTGGACCCTGTGGTCGATTGCCGTGAGCAGCAACGGCTTCGGGCCGAAGCTCACCGACACCTTGGAACCCAGGTCCCGCTCCACCTGCGTGGCGATGCAGTTCGCGGTCCGATGGCGGTAGTAGGTCTCGGCGGCGGCCACGGTGCCGACCACGGCGAGGACGAGGACGAGTCCGACGATCAGGATGATCCGCCGCAGGTTCCGGGTGCCGGGAGGGTTCGAACTCATGCCACCGATTCTTCCCGAGCTTTCTGAGCTCGCTCTGTGGGACGGGTGAGGGGCCGACTCGAGGACGCCCGGCGATTGTGACATGCCGCACAACCGCCCGGCGTAGCCTGGGTCACATGTCCGGGGAAGCCGCCGCCAGTCGAATCCGCAACCCGGAGCAGGGCTGGTGGGTGCTGCGGCAATTGGCCGCCCGGCACGCGGGATACTTCACCACCCGCCTCGTGCTGCGCACCGGCTGCGAGGACAGGGTGCGTGCGGCACTCGGCGACGGCTCGGTGACCCGCGCCGGGGTCGGGCTGCTGCGGCTGGCGGACTGGCCCGCCGGGCCGCTCGACGAATACGCGATGTGGTCGGCGTGGTTCGAGGGAGCGGCCGCGGTCTCCCACCACAGCGCGGCCGAACTGCACGGGCTGGGCCGCCTGCGGCCGCGGTTCCTGCACCTGTCGTCCAGCGGTGCGCGGGTGCCCAGCGCGCCGCGGCTGGTGGTGCTGCGTCGGGCGCTGCACCACCGGGACGTCGAATCGGCGGGAACGTTCCTGGTCACGACGCCGGTGCGGACGGTCCTGGATCTCGCCGAGACGGGCATCGGACAGGCCGCGTTGGACGAGGTGGTGGCCGATGCCGTCGCCATTCATCGCTGCGCGAGCGCCGAGATCCGGTCGGCCGCCGCGGTTTTGCCGCCGCGCACCGCCGAGCGGATCCGGCACGCACTGGCGCGGGCCTGAGTTCTCAGATAGCTCGGAAACCCTTGGGCGCCACAGTCTCCCACGGCACCGACAGGACGCAGTCGCGCATGCGGCGGCGATAGCGGCGGACCGGGAAACCCTCCTCGCGCAGCAGCCGAGCGCTTTCGCGCCAGCGCACCCGGGGGCCGTAGGCCGACAGCGGGGCGGCGCGGGCCCAGGCACGGTCGGCGGCGGTGAGCAGCGTATGCACGCGCTCGCCCGGAACATTGCGGTGAATCAGCGCCTTCGGCAGCCGCTCGGCGACATCGGAGGGGCGCTCGACGGTGAAGGGATCCCACGCCAGCGTCAGCGCGACCGGACCGGACCGCTCGAGCAGCACCCAGGCGCAGCGGCGGCCGAACTCGTCGCAGGTGCCGTCGACCAGCAGCCCGCCGGGCGCCAGCCCGCTCAGCACCCGCGCCCACGCCGCGGCGACCGCCGACTCCGGGTACTGGCGCAGAACGTTGAACGCGCGCACCAGGATCGGGCGCTGACCCGCCAGCTCGAATCCGCCGCGCGCGAAGACCACGCCGTCGCGCCCCGGCACCACCCGCTCCGGATCGATCTCCAGACCCACTACCCGCACATCGGTGCGCACCCGTCGCAGCCGCTGCGCCAGCTCCAGCGTCGTCACCGGGCTCGCCCCGTATCCCAGATCCACGACCAGCGGGTCCGCGGCGGCACGCAGCCGCGCGGTCACCAGTTCGTCGTGGATCAGCCAGCGGTCGCCGCGGCGTAGCCGGTTCACTCCGGTGGTGCCGCGGGTAATCGTTCCGACCGGTGTGCCCCGGGTGCGGGACGGGGCGGGCGTCAGGCGGTGGGGTTCTGCTCTTCCAGCCACTGCGCCGTGAATTCGGCCTCGGCTCGCAGCAGATCCACGAGGTTGATCAGCATCATCTGTTCCAGCTTCGGGCCCAGCATGGGGATGAATACCTTCGCCGTCGACGAGGTTCGCAGCGTGCAACCGGTCTCGGTGGGGAATAGGCGCATGGTTCCGTCCAGGCTGCCCGGCCCGGCGGGGATGGAGGCCACGTACTCGCCGGTGACCTCCGGGCCGTACGGGCCGTAGGTCTCTCTGCGGGAGATCGTCATATCCTTGCGCATCACCGTCTGCGCGATGTCCGGGAGCATGTCGCGCGGCAGGACGTGCTCGATTTCGACCTCGATGCCGCTGTCGGTGGCCGTCAGGGCGGTCACCTCGTTGGGGGAGTACTTGCGCATCTCCTCCATCCGCGCATTCCAGTAGTCGCGGTCGGACAGCGCCGCGTACACCTCTTTGGTGGTGTGCAGCGGGTAGCGGGCTGAATAGTCCAGTCGGCGAGCCATGGGGAGCTAGATTACTGTGTTCGATCTCCCGTG
Source organism: Nocardia thraciensis (assembly GCF_054782435.1). Classification (NCBI taxonomy): domain Bacteria; kingdom Bacillati; phylum Actinomycetota; class Actinomycetes; order Mycobacteriales; family Nocardiaceae; genus Nocardia; species Nocardia thraciensis. Next base: position 116,403 of record NZ_BAAGSM010000051.1, on the reverse strand, counting down.
CGGGAGTCGCGGCAGGTTAGCGGGCGCGCCTCACCGCCGTGGGTCGCCAGTCGGCTCCGTCAGCGGGTCGCGATCCAGGTGTTGGTGAATTCCGTCTCCGAGGCGAGCAGTTCCAGCAGCTTCTCCGCGACGACGGCCTCGATCTTCTTGCCGAACAACGGGATGCCGACCTCGACCGAGCCCTGGATGACGGCGCGCGACGTCTCGCCCTCCGCACTGAGTGCGACGGTGCCGCGCACCTGCGCGGGCGCGTCCCGCACCTGTGCGGTGAAGGTGCCCGAGAAGCCGGAGTAGCTCTCGGTGCGGGGGATGATCAGGTCGCCCGGCCGCACCGAGGTGATGGCGCTGGGCAGCTCCGAGGCCGGGATGGACTGCACCATCTCGACGTGCACCTGCTCCTGATCAACGGACGCCTCGAACGAGTCGAGCCGGGCGCCGGGGCCGCCGACCTCCTCGATCCTGTCCTTCCAGTACTGCTCGTCGGCGAACGCGGCACGGACTGCGTCGGCCGGATGCGTGTACTGAGCCGTGTACGCCAGAGGTGTCGCCATGGGGGAACACGCTACCGTCTTTCGCTGTGCGTACATCTCGAGTGGTCCCGTTCGACGAAATGCGCGAGCTGCTGACCGCGACCGGTGCGCGGGTGCGCAATTCGGTTCCGCTGGCGGAGCTGACCACGCTGCGGGTCGGCGGTCCGGCGACGGTGGCCGAATGCGCGACCACCGAGGCGCTCGTCGCGACGGTGCGCACCCTCGACGCGGCCGGAATTCCGCTGCTGTTGCTCGCGGGAGGATCGAATCTCCTGATCTCCGACACCGGATTCGGAGGGGTCGTCGTGCGCATCGCGACCGAGCGGGTCGAGATCGGCGCCGACCGGGTGGTCGCCGAGGCGGGCGCGGACTGGGACGGCGTGGTGGCGGCAACGGTCGCGGCGGGGCGCGGCGGCCTGGAATGCCTGTCCGGGATTCCGGGTTCCGCGGGCGCGACGCCGGTGCAGAACGTCGGCGCCTATGGTGTGGAGGTCGAACATCTGCTGCGCCGGGTGCGGCTGCTCGACCGCGCGAGCGGCGAGATCCGCTGGGCCGCACCGGATGAACTCGGTTTCGGATACCGCACCTCGCTGCTCAAGCACAGCGACCGTGCCGTGGTGCTGGAGGTGGAGTTCGCCCTCGACCCAGACGGGGTCAGCGCGCCGCTGCGCTATCGCGAACTCGCGAACGCCCTCGGCGCGGGCGAGGGGGACACGCGTCCGACGGCGCGGGTGCGCGAGGCGGTGCTGCGACTGCGCGCGGGCAAGGGCATGGTGCTCGATCCGGACGACCACGACACCTGGAGCGCGGGCTCGTTCTTCACCAACCCGGTGGTGCCCGAGGAGCGGGTGGAAAAGGTGCGGGCGGCGATCGCCGATCATGTGGGCGATATCACAGTTCCGACCTATCCGGCGGTCGGGGGCGTGAAGTTCTCGGCGGGCTGGCTGATCGAGCGTGCGGGGTTCGCGAAGGGCTACCCCGGGCCGGACGCGCCGGCCCGGCTGTCCACGAAACACACGCTGGCGCTGACCAATCGCGGCGCCGCGACGGCCGCGGATCTGATCGACCTGGCCCGCGAGGTCCGCGATGGCGTCGCCGAGCGCTTCGGGATCCGGTTGGAACCCGAACCGGTGACGGTGGACATCGCGCTGTAGGGGGTGGCGGGCGCCACGCGTGGATGCGGCTCGACCCCCGCGCGGGTCGCGGTAAATTCGAGGAAGTGAGCATTCGAAGAGTTACCAGCCGACGGGCCATGCTGATCGGAATGACTCAGCTGGCGGGTGCCGCGTTGGTGGCCGGATGTTCGAACGGCGGCGGCGATGCCTCGCCGAAGGACAGCGGACCGGTCGCGAAGGTGACCTTCCAGCCCGGCGACGGCAGCACGGATGTCAACCCCACCGCACCGGTCTCGGTATCGGTCGTCAGTGGGCGCATCGACAAGGTCGCCCTGACCAACGCCAGCGGGAAGCAGGTCACCGGCGCCCTCGCCCCGGACGGGAGCAGTTTCAAGGTCTCCGAGCCGCTCGGCTACGACGCCGCCTACACCTGGTCGGGCACCGCGATCGGCACCGACGGCAAGCCGGTTCCTATCGAGGGCAGGTTCACCACGGTCGCGCCCAAGCAGACCTTGACGGCCACCATCAACATCGGCGACGGTCAGGAGGTCGGCATCGCGGCGCCGATCATCCTGCAGTTCAAGGGTCACGTCGCGAACAAGGCCGCGGTGGAGAAGGCCCTCACCGTCACCACCACGCCGGAGACCGAGGGCGGCTGGGCGTGGCTGCCCGACGACAACGGCGGATCCCGCGCGCACTGGCGCCCGCGCGAGTACTGGGCGCCGCACACCGACGTGAAGTTCACGGGCAAGCTCTACGGGCTGGAACTCGGCGAGGGCGCGTACGGCTACACCGATCTGAGCTCGGAGTTCAAGATCGGCCGCAGCCAGATCGTGAAGGGGTACGCGCCCAGCCACCGGGTGCAGGTGATCCGCGACGGCGAGACGATCTTCGACTTCCCGTGCAGCTACGGCGAGGGCAACGAGCCACGCAATGTTACGCGCTCGGGCATCCACGTGGTGACGGAGAAGTACGAGGACTTCATGATGTCGAATCCGCCGTACTACACCAACGTTCGCGAACGCTGGGCCGTACGCATCTCCAACAACGGCGAATTCATTCACGCCAACCCGGAATCCTCTGGGGCACAGGGCAGCTCGAACGTCACCAACGGCTGCATCAACCTGAGCAACGCCGATGCGCAGGCCTATTTCCCGACCGCGATGTACGGCGACCCGGCCGAGATCACCGGCACCTCGATCGCACTGTCCGCCGCCGACGGCGACCTCTACGACTGGACCATCGACTGGGAGACCTGGAAGAGCATGTCCGCCCTGCAGGGCGAGCCCTCCGCGGTCGTCTCGGCCACCCCGGTCCCCCCGGGCCCGGTCCGCGGCAACTGACCCGGGAGTTGTTGCGGCTGAACCAAAGGGCTATTGCGGGCGGCGGGCGAAGCGGCCCGGGCCCGCTTGGTCGCGGGGCTTGACGACGATGGTGTCGAGGTCGACGTGGGGCGGGCGGCTCGCGACGAAGCCGATGATCTCGGCGATGTCCTGGGCCACCAGCGGGTCGATGCCCTCGTAGACCTTGGCGGCGCGGTCGGCGTCGCCGTCGAAGCGGACCAGGGAGAATTCGGTTTCGACTGCGCCGGGGGCGATTTCGGTCAGTCGCACCGGCTGGCCCAGCAGCTCGCCGCGCAGCGTGCGGTGCAGCACGGCCTGCGCGTGCTTGGCCGAGGTGTAGCCGGAGCCGTTGTCGTAGGTGTCGAACGCGGCCACCGAGGTGACGGTGACGATCAGACCGTCGCCGGAGTCGATCAGCTGCGGCAGTAGCGCCTTCGTGACGCGCAGCGTGCCGAGCACGTTCGTCTCCCACATCCAGCGCCAGTCGTCGAGGTCGGCTTCGGCCACCGAAGCCAGCCCCTTGGCGCCACCGGCATTGTTGACCAGCACGTCGACCCGCTCGACGGCCTCGGTGAACGCCCGCACCGACGCCTCGTCGGTCACGTCCAGGGCCAGCGCGGTGCCCCCGATCTCGTCGGCCAGCCGCCGCAGCCGATCGACCCGCCGGGCCCCGACATACACGTGGTAGCCCTGCTTGGCGAGCTCACGCGCGGTGGCCTCCCCGATTCCCGAACTGGCTCCCGTGACGACGGCGGTGCGAGTGCTCATAACGTGAGCATATGTGCGGCCGATTCGCCGTGGGGCGTGGGCCGGTTAGCCTGGCCGCATGGCTATTCGGGACGTGGTGAGCGCGGACGGGACCAGCATCGTGTACCGGGTGACCGGTCCGGCCGTCGGGCGTCCGCTCGTACTGCTGCACGGCTGGGCCGGGAATCTGCGGTGCTGGGGGACCGCCGCGGACCTGCTGGCCGAGCGTTTCCGGGTGATCGCGGTCGACCTGCGCGGGCACGGCTACTCGGACGTGCCCGAGACCGGGTACGACGATCCGAAGAACTGGGCCGCCGATATCGCCGCGGTGCTGGCGGGGGAAGGCATCGAGAGCGGTGCGGTGCTGGTCGGGTGGTCCTACGGCGGGATCGTGCTGAGCGACTACCTGACCGCCTATGGGACCGGGGCGGTGGCCGGTGTCGTCTACAGCGGATCGCAGGCCGGGATCGGGCGCGGGGTGGCCGGGGCCGAGCCCGGGCCCGCGATGCGGCAGGCCATTCCCGATGTCTTCGAGGAGGGGGCGGGCAAGGCCATGCGCGGTTTCGCCGCCTTCGGTAATGCCAACACCGGCTCCGGGCGGGACAAGGGGGAGGACGCGCAGCGGCTGTACGGCGGGAGTCTGGCCACCCCGCCTCGGGTGCGTAAAGCGCTCTTCTACCGCACCGCCGACAACACCGACACACTGCGCGCACTCGATGTGCCGGTGCTGGTCCTGCACGGCACCGCGGACCCGGTGGTCCCGATCGACAACGGCCGCTACATCGCCGAGGCCGCACCGGATGCACGCACGTCGTATTGGGAGGGTGCCCAGCACGGCCTGTTCATCGAGGACCCCGCACGATTCGCCACGGAGATCACGGAGTTCGTCGCCGAGTTGGACTGAATCCGACGTGGTTCGGTGTCTCAGGTGTAGTCGCTGAGTTTTGTGCTGGTGAGCGGGGCGACCCGCGGCGAATTGAACCGGGAGTGCTGGATAGGCGTGCGGCGTGTGTGGCTGATCGCATATCGCAGTGCTCGGGGGAGATCGTGGGGGCTTGCTGCGGCACGCGATGGGCAGCGAATCGCGGTGCGCTGAGGCTGCGGAGGTGGGTGTTCACCGTGGGCCGCGTGGCCTTCGCGCGAATGAGCGAGGTGGCGAATCACCTTGTGACGGCGGTCACTTGGGGTTGGAGCGCGCGACGGCGGGTGGGCGCGGACGTGCACACTGGAGAGGTGAGTCAACGCACGGACCTACGGCCCCATCGGATCGCCGTGTTGTCGGTGCATACCTCGCCACTGGCCCAGCCGGGCACCGGCGATGCGGGCGGCATGAACGTCTACGTGCTGCAGACCGCCGTACAGCTGGCCCGTCGCGGCGTGGAGGTGGAGATTTTCACCCGCGCCACGTCCTCCAACGACGAACCCGTCGTGGAGGCGGCGCCCGGTGTGCTGGTGCGGCATGTGGTCGCCGGGCCGTTCGAGGGGCTCGACAAGCACGACCTGCCCACCCAGCTGTGCCCGTTCGCCGCGGAGGTATTGCGGCAGGAGGCGCGGCAGCTGCCGGGGCACTACGACCTGATCCATTCGCACTACTGGCTGTCCGGCCAGGTCGGCTGGCTGGCCCGGGACCGCTGGCGGGTGCCGCTGGTGCACACCGCGCACACGCTGGCCGCGGTCAAGAACGCCTACCTCGCCGAGGGCGACACCCCGGAGCCGCCCGCCCGAGAGATCGGCGAGAAGCAGATCACGGCCGAGGCCGATCGGCTGGTCGCCAATACCGGCGAGGAGGCCCGCCAGCTGGTCGAGCTGTACGGCGCCGATCCGGAGCGGATCGACGTGGTGCTGCCGGGCGCCGACCTCACCCGCTACCACCCCGGCGATCGAGTGGCCGCGCGCGCCGAACTGGGCCTGGACCCGAACGAGCAGATCGTGGCGTTCGTCGGGCGCATTCAGCCGCTGAAGGCCCCCGACGTGCTCGTGCAGGCCGCCGCGCAGGTGCTGCGCGGCCAACCCGACCGCCCCGTACGCGTTCTCATCGTGGGCGGCCCGTCGGGGACCGGGCTGGAACGCCCTGACGCGCTGATCGAGCTGGCCGCCGCGCTCGGCATCGCCGACCGGGTGACGTTCCTGCCCCCGCAGCCGCCGGACCGCCTGGTGCAGGTGTATCGGGCCGCCGACCTGGTGGCCGTGCCCAGCTACAACGAATCGTTCGGCCTGGTCGCTCTCGAGGCGCAGGCCAGCGGCACGCCGGTGCTCGCCGCGCACGTGGGCGGGCTGGGGACCGCGGTGCGCGACCGCGTCTCGGGACTGCTGGTGCCCGGCCACCGCGCCGACGACTGGGCGGCGGCGCTGGGCTCGCTGCTCGACGATCCGGTCGGCCTGCGCCGCATGGGTGCCGCCGCGGTCGGGCACGCCGCCAATTTCTCCTGGGAACACACCGCGGAGGGGCTGCTGGAGAGCTACTCGCAGACGCTGTCGGGGTACCGGGGCATACGTTCGCGACTGGCGGGTACGTTGCAGACGGACAGCAATCAGGCCAGGTCGCGGGCGCTGTGGCGGCGCCGGATGGGAGTGGTACGCCGGTGACCGACCCGAACCCGATCCGAGACACCGCGCAACTGGTCGAGGACACCCTGCGCGAGCGCGAGATGGACTACACCCGCGAGGGCGCGGACACCTTCATCGTGGTCCTGCCCGGCGAGCGCAAGCTGAAGACCACCGTGATGCTGACCGTCGGCAAGCACGGGATGCGGGTGGAGTGCTTCGTCTGCCGCAAACCGGACGAGAACTTCGAGGGCGTCTACAAGTTCCTGCTCCGCCGCAACCGTCGGCTGTACGGCGTCGCCTACACCCTCGACCGCGTCGGCGACATCTACATGGTCGGCCGCGTCGCCACGCACGCCGTCACGCCCGACGAACTGGACCGCATCTTCGGCCAGATCCTCGAGGCCGTGGACGCCGACTTCAACGTCCTGCTCGAACTCGGTTTCGCCGAATCCATTCGCCGCGAATGGAAGTGGCGCGTCTCCCGCGGCGAATCCCTCAAGAACCTGCGCGCCTTCGAACACCTCGTCGACACCGAAGACACCTAAACCCGCTCAACGACCCCGGACCGCATCCCCCGCCCGGACCTCCATACCCCATTCCCCGGCGTCGTCCGCCGGGAGGTTGTGCAGGTGCGGAGTGCGTGAACGATGCCGGTGTGTGCGTGGGGTCCGGAGCGGGTGAGAATGCTGTGGGTCCGGCGCGGAGCGACGGGTGTACGACAGAAGGCGGCACAGACATGACGGTTCTGGCTCTGGATATCGGGGCGACGAAGTTCGCGGCCGGGATGGTTCACGCCGGACGCACGGTGCGTGATGTGCGCCGGGCGGCGGTGCCGCCGGAGTCGGTGTGGGACACCTGCCGCGACCTGCTGTCGGAGGTGGCGGGAGACACGCGGGTGACCGCCGTCGGCATCGGCTCGGCGGGGCCTGTGGACGTGCGCTCGGGAATCACCGCACCCCTGAACATTCCGGAATGGCGGACCGGCTTCCCGATCGTCGCGTCCGTACAGGAGCTGTTCCCGGCGGCCGTGATCCGATTCGCCATCGACGGCGCCTGCCTGGCCCTGGCCGAACACCACGTCGGCGGGCTGCGCGGCGTGCGCGACGGGCTCGCCATGACGGTGTCGTCGGGGATCGGCGGCGGCATTATCAGCGACGGCCGAGTCGCGGTGGGCCGCACCGGAAATGCGGGTCACATCGGTCATATCGTGGTTCCGGGCTGGGATGTGCCGTGCGAATGCGGTGGCGTGGGATGCGTCGAGGCGGTCGCGAGCGGGATGTCGTCGGCGCGCTGGGCGCGCGAGCAGGGCTGGACCGGGGCGACCGGCATGGAGCTGTCGCGCGACGCCCACGCCGGTGACCCGATCGCGCGGGCCGCCATGAGCCGCGCCGGAACCGCTCTGGGGCAGGCGATTTCGTCGGCCGCCGCGCTACTGGACATCGACCGGGTCGTGATCGGGGGTGGATTCGCCGAATCCGGTGCGCCGCTGTGGGATCCGCTGCAGGCGGCGGTCGCCACCCACGCCCGCCTGGACTTCACCCGCGACCTGCAGGTGGTGCGGTCGCGAATTCCGGGCGGCGCCACCCTGGTGGGCGCGGGCGTGCTCGCCGCCGGGCACGCCACCGCCGACGAATACGACTGACCGGCGTCCGGTCGGGCACGCGGGGAGCCGGGTTAGCATGACCCGCATGACGTACACCCTCGTGCTGCTGCGCCACGGCGAGAGCGAATGGAACGCCCTGAACCTGTTCACCGGCTGGGTGGACGTCCACCTGACCGACAAGGGTATGGCCGAGGGCAAGCGCGCCGGTGAACTGCTGGCCGAGCACGAGATCCTGCCCGACATCGTGTACACCTCGCTGCTGCGCCGCGCGATCAGCACCGCCAACCTCGCGCTGGACGCCGCCGACCGGCACTGGATTCCGGTGGTGCGCGACTGGCGGCTCAATGAGCGCCACTACGGCGCACTGCAGGGCAAGAACAAGGCGCAGGTCCGGGACAAATACGGCGACGAGCAGTTCATGCTGTGGCGCCGCAGCTACGACACGCCCCCGCCGCCGATCGAGGCGGGCACCGAGTACAGCCAGGACGGCGACCCGCGCTACGCCGACATCGAGGTGCCGCCGACCGAATGCCTGAAGGACGTCGTCGCCCGCATGGTCCCGTACTGGGAGTCGACCATCTCCAAGGAGTTGGTGGCCGGTAAGACGGTCCTGGTTGCCGCGCACGGCAATTCGCTGCGCGCGCTGGTGAAGCACCTGGACAACATCTCCGACGAGGATATCGCGGGCCTCAACATCCCCACCGGCATCCCGCTCCGCTACGAGCTGGACGAGAACCTGCGCCCGGTGGGCCCGGGCGAGTACCTGGATCCGGAGGCAGCCGCAGCAGGTGCGGCCGCGGTCGCAGGTCAGGGCGGCAAGTAGTTCTCATCGTTCAGGAGTGCTTGCAAGGGCGCTGTGGCCGTGTGCCGCAGCGCTTTTACGTTCTGTACTCAGATGCACGGCGTGCACGCTCGGGCCGGCACCGAACAGCGGGCACTTCCGGCGTGGCACCGAAACGGTGGCTGCCGGAGTGGCGTTCCCGGTCGAGCCCACCCGGCGCGCTATGGTTCCCGACGGCTCGGTTTGTGAACTGCGTCTCGCCTACGGAAGCGTAGCTATTGTATTGCTGCCGACCGGATCTCGCGGCATGCGGCGGCTGCGGCAGTCGAGTTCGGGCCGGCAGGGCATGGTCCGAATAACGATCGGTAGGCAGGTTCTCATCTTTCTGGCCTGGTCGTCGCTTCGGAGGTGGCGGTGAGTAGGTGAGAGAATTCGGCTTCAGTTGACGTAACCGACGGTTTGAAACTTACTTGCCGGTAGATACACTTCCGGTCGTTCGACCATTTCGAGAGGTGGCTCACGTCCGATGAAGTACGCGCTGCGTGCCACAGTGGCGGCGGTTGCCGCGACCGTGGTGTTTCCCTTCCTGACCGCCACGGCCGCCGCAGGACCCATCGCGACCGGTCCGGACGGTGGCGCCGCCGGTGCCGCGTGGGCCGCCACTCAGGAGGGGCCGCAGCAGTATCCGAACATCCACATCGACTGGGACGTGCCGATCACGATGAGCGACGGCACGGTGCTCAAGGGCAATGTGTACCGCCCCGCCGATGCCTCCGGTCGTCCCGCCGACGTGCAGACGCCCACCATCGTCAATCTCACCCCCTACACCAAGCTGGTCTCCAACCTTGCCGACCACGCGCAGTCGATTCCCGGTCTGTCCGATGCGCTGCTGAATCTGTTCCGGCAGATCGACCTGTCGGGCACTCCGCTCTCGGGTATCACCGACCTCACCAAGGCATTCGGCGGCGGCGAACTGCGCAACTTCACTGTCGACCGGCAGCTCGTCAAGAGCGGTTACAGCCAGGTCGTGGTCGACGTGCGCGGCACCGGTTTCTCCCAGGGCGAGTGGGACATGCTGCGCGACCGCGAGCAGCAGGACACGGTCGAAGTGATCGACTGGGCATCGAGCCAACCGTGGTCCGACGGCAAGGTCGGCATGAACGGCATCTCCTACTCCGGCATCAACCAGGTGCAGGCCGCCGAGAAGCATCCGGCGGCCTTGCGGGCGATCTTCCCGGTGGTGCCCGGCAGCGACCTGGTGGACGACGTGCTGGCGCCGGGCGGCGGCTTCGGCTTCAACTTCATCCCACTCTGGCTGACCGCCATCAACTCGCTGAAGTGGGTGCCGGACCTGGCCTCGATCGCGAACGGCAAGTTCGACACCCAGTGGCTCACCGACCGGATCGACAGCCCGCTGACCTATATGGACGTGTTGCTCAGCGCCTACACCAGCACGCGGATGGAAGACCTCGATCCGCGAGTGCGGGGCATGCTCAACGACTTCAGCTCCGAACGGCAAGCGTGGCTGGGTGTTCCGAGCGAGATCGACATTCCGACCTTCGTCACCGGCGGCTGGCACGACCTGTTCACCTACTCGGAATCCAAGATCTACAACGAGATTCCGCTGCCGCCCGGTCAGAAGCAGCTGTTCATGGGCAACACCTATCACGTCAGCTCCGGCAACGAGTACAGCAAGCCGGGCCTGCCGCCGCGGCTGGACGTGCTGCAGCGGGCGTGGTTCGACAAGTGGCTCAAGGGAATCGACAACGGCATCGACACCTACGGTCCGGTGACGCTGCGCCAGCAGGGCGGCGGCTGGATCACCCAGGACGGCTTCGGGCCATCCGCCCCGGAGCAGCAGGCCGCCGACTATCGCCGGATGTACCTGTCCGCCAACCGGAGTGGCACCGCCGACGCCAGTCTCTACGACGGTTCGCTGACCCCCGATGCCAACGGCGACACCGCCCGGCTGAGCGTGGCCCCGGGCCTGACCACCCTGTGCTCCAACGACGCCGCGCAGGCCACCGCGGGCATGCTGGCGATCATCGACGGCTGCGCCAAGGATTCGCGCGTGGCCGAGACCAATGGGCTGACCTTCACCAGCTCTCCGGTGGCCGGTCCGACCACTATCTCCGGCCCGATCGCGGTGCGGCTCAACACCGTTCAGGACGCCGCCGACGGCTACTGGGTGGCGACCGTCAACGATGTCGCGCCCGACGGGCAGTCGACAGTGCTGTCGTCCGGCCAGCTGATGGCCTCGCTGCGCCAGGTCGACGAGGAGCGCAGCTCCCGCTCGGCCAACGGCGACTACACCGATCCACGGGCCTACACCTCGCTGGACAAGCGGCAGCCCACGGTGCCGGGCGAGGCGACCACGCTCGATATCGCCCTGCCCGCAACAGAAGCGGTGCTGCGGCCCGGCCACCGGCTGCGGGTGGACGTGTTCGCGGGCAACTTCCCCAAGGGGCTGCCGATTCTGCCGATGCTGATCGATACCGGTCTGAAACCGCAGCACGTGCAGCTGGATCCGAATGCGCCCAGCTTCGTGAACATCCCGGTGCGGGGCCGCTCCGGCTGGTAGATCTCGGGGATTCCCCGGCTGTCCCGGGTGCGCACAACGGCGTGCGCCCCGGGACTTTTCTGCCCGATGCCCAATCGGATTGGCTTTTCGGCCGTCTCGGTGGCCCAGGTTTGTGCAGTCGAATGATTCTGCGCCGATTCGTATCTCCCGTCATCGCGTGGCTCTACGTTAGGGAGCAGTCGTTTCCCGATCGAGTGGATGGATATCGATGAGACACCTGCTCCGCGCCGCGCTGGTGACCGCCAGCGCCGTGGCCGTGATTCCGTTCCTGGCTCCCGGGGCGTCCGCGGCGCCCGAACCGGTCGGGCCGGACGGCGGCGCCGCCGGAGCGGCCTGGACCGCCGCCGAGGACGGCCCGCAGCAGTACCCGAACGTCTACATCGAGTGGGACGTCCCGATCACCATGAGCGACGGCACGGTCTTGAAGGCCAATGTGTACCACCCCGCCGACGCCACCGGCCGCCCGATCGCCACTCCCACGCCCACCGTCGTCAACCTCACGCCCTATACGAAATTGGGCTCGATGCTAGGTGATTCGGCGATGTCGATCCCGTGGGTGTCGGATCTGATCGTGCAACTCGCGCGCACGGTCGACTTCTCCGGGACGCCGTTCTCCGGAATCACCGACCTGACAAAGGCTCTCGGCGGCGGCCTGGTGCGCAGCTTCACCGCCGACCGCCAGCTGATCAAGAGCGGTTATACCCAGGTGGTCGTCGACGTCCGCGGAACCGGCTTCTCCCAGGGCATCTGGGATATCTTGCGCCAGCGCGAGCAGCAGGACAGCGTCGAGGTGATCGACTGGGCCTCCCGGCAGCCGTGGTCGACCGGCGATATCGGCATGAACGGCGTGTCCTACTCCGGCCTCAACCAGTTGCAGGCGGCGGCGAAGAATCCGCCCGCCCTGAAGGCGATCTTCCCGGTTGTGCCCAGCCGCAACCCGTTCCGCGATCTGGTCGCGCCCGGCGGCGCCATCGGGACCACCTTCATGCCCATGTGGCTGGCCGCGGTCAACGGCGGCAAACTGGTGCCCGATCTGGCCTCGGTATTCCAGGGCAGGTTCGACACCAAATGGCTCGCCGACCGCTTGGCCGACCCGTTCACGTTCGTCGACGCACTGGTCAATGTCTTTGTGACGCCGGAGATCTCGCAGCTGAGCCCGAAGGTGCAGGAGCTGCTCGACAAGGACAGCCCGACCCGGCAGGCATGGGAGAACGATCCGACGCGGATCACGGCGCCGACCTTCGTCACCGGTGGCTGGCACGACGTTTTCGTCAATTCCCAGACCGAGGTCTACGACCGAATGACATTGCCGCCCGGGCACAAACAGTTGTTGATGGGCGATACCTACCACATCAACAACGGTGCCGAATCCGGCCGCCCCGGCCTGCCGCCACGCATGGACGTGCTGCAGCGGGCGTGGTTCGACAAGTGGCTCAAGGGAATCGACAACGGCATCGACCGGTACGGTCCGGTCACCGTGCAGGAGCAGGGCGGCGGCTGGACCACGCTGGCCACCTTCGGGCAGCCGGAGCCGGAGTCGGAGTATCGGCGCATGTACCTGGCCGCCGCGCCCAGCGGTACCTCGACCGGCAGCGTGCACGACGGATCGCTGCTCACCGAGCCGGGGCCCGGTGTCGATCGGCTCACCGTGGCACCGGGATTGACCGGGCTCTGCTCGCGCGACGCCGCCCAGCAGACCGTCGGGGTGGCGGCGATCATCGTCGGCTGCGCGGAGGACGACCGGATTCACGAACTCGGCGGACTGACGTTCACCAGCGCGCCGGTCGGCGCGCCGACCACGATCGCGGGACCGATGTCGGTGCGGCTCAACACGGTTCAGGACGGCACCGACGGATTCTGGATGGTGTCGGTGAACGACGTGGCGCCGGACGGCCGCTCGACGGCGCTGTCTACCGGCCAGCTCATGGCCTCGCTGCGGAGCATCGACGAGTCACGCAGCACTCGGGCGGCCAACGGTGACTACACGAATCCGGTGCCCGACCTGTCCCTGGACACCCGGCAGCCGACCGTACCCGGCCAGCCCACCCCGATCGATATCGCGGTCCCGGCGGTGGACGCCGTCCTGCAGCCCGGACATCGCCTGCGTGTCGACGTATTCGCCGGAAACTTCCCGAAGGGCCTGCCGCCCACCCCCCTCCTCCTCGAAACCGGTTTGCGCCCACAACATCTGCAACTAGACCCCGCCGCCCCCAGCTACGTCCACCTCCCGATCAAGGGCAACCCCGGCTGGTAAACGCTCACCTGCCTCCCCATCTACAGCCTGCGGGTGCGCAACGACGCTGGCAGGCTGGCCCTGCTCGAGCGCCACCGCTACGCCGAGTCTCCGCGCCGCGTCGAATACGAACTCACCACGACCGGCCGCGATCTGCTGACCCCGCTCTTTGCCCTGGGCGCCTGGGCAGACCGGCACGGCGACACCGTTCATGCGGCCATGACGGGGATCCGGACGATGTCCGAGCCGGGTAGACCCGGTCCCCGGCCACCACGATCGCGTACGGTTGAGGTGGATATCACAGTCGCGCCCGAGGGCGGTCCGGCACACCCGGGCCCGGCCCATGGGACGACAGTTCACGTCGGCTTAGCGTGGTCTCCAGATGCGTGGCGCCACAACGAAATGTGCGGGCGGCACCGTCGTCGGTGTCTCGACGCGCGGCGGCCGGTCCGCCCGGCACGCCCGTCGAACACTGCGTAAACGACCGGCTAACACCGGCGTAAGTGCCCGTGACCTGCGCGAAACTTCGTGGTCCCGGACTTGGCCGCCGCGCCCGCGACCGTACGATTCAATTGTGAGCGTTCCGCAGGCCGTGCTGCTGGCAATTCTGGCGGCCGTCGTAGGACTGGCCGTCGGTGGGCTGCTCATTCCGTATATGAACGCCCGGCAGGCACAGCGCCGCGAGGCCGAATCCGGCCTGACCATGTCGCAGGTGCTGGACCTGATCGTGCTGGCCTCCGAGAGCGGCATCGCGGTCGTCGACGAGTACCGCGACGTGGTGCTGGTGAATCCGCGCGCGGAGGAACTCGGCCTGGTCCGCAACCGGCTGCTCGACGAGCGCGCCTGGGCGGCGGTGGAGAAGGTGCTGGCCTCCGGCGTCAGCGTGGACTTCGACCTGACCCTCAAGAATCCGGTGCCCGGCCGCAGCCGCATCGCGGTGCGCGGGGTGGCCCGACCGCTGTCGCGCGACAACTCCAACTTCGTCGTGCTGTTCGCGGACGACGATTCCGAGCAGGCGCGCATGGAGGCGACCCGGCGCGATTTCGTCGCCAACGTCAGCCATGAGCTCAAGACGCCCGTCGGCGCGATGAGCCTGCTGGCGGAGGCGCTGCTGGAATCGGCCGACGATCCGGACTCGGTGCGGCACTTCGGCGAGCGGCTGCACGCCGAATCCGGCCGCATGGGCAAGATGGTGACCGAGCTGATCGCGCTGTCGCGGCTGCAGGGCGCGGAGAAGCTGCCGCAGTTGGAGGCCGTCGACGTCGACACCGTCGTCAACGCCGCCATCGAGCGCTCCCGCACCGCCGCCGAGGCCGCCGGGATCACGGTCAGCACCGACGCCAACAGCGGGCTCGAGGTACTCGGCGACGAAACGCTGCTGGTCACGGCCCTGTCGAACCTGGTCGAGAACGCGATCAACTACTCGCCGAAGGGCTCCCACGTGTCGGTGAGCCGCTCGCTGCGCGGCGGCCACGTCAATATCGCCGTCACCGATCGCGGTATCGGTATCGCCAAGGAGGATCAGGAGCGGGTGTTCGAGCGGTTCTTCCGTGCGGACAAGGCCCGCTCGCGCGCCACCGGCGGGACCGGGCTCGGGCTGGCTATTGTCAAGCACGTCGCCGCCAATCACAACGGCGAGATCACGCTGTGGAGCAAGCTGGGTACGGGTTCGACGTTCACGCTGCGCATCCCCACCACCGATACCGCGGAGCGGGACGGCGTGGCCGGCGCGAACACGGCCGCGGGGGACAGAAGGACTCCCACCGGAATCGCGGTGGGTAAGAAGGAAACCGGCCCGCGCCCCGTGGGGCGGGCCAGACCCAACGGTGTGGAGGCAACCCGATGACGAGTGTGCTGATCGTCGAGGACGAGGAGTCGCTGGCCGATCCGCTCGCGTTCCTGCTGCGCAAGGAGGGGTTCGAGGTCACGCTGGTCGGCGACGGTCCGTCCGCGCTGGCCGAGTTCGACCGCTCCGGCGCCGACATCGTGCTGCTGGATCTCATGCTGCCCGGCATGAGTGGCACCGACGTCTGCAAGCAGCTGCGCACCCGCAGCAGCGTGCCCGTGATCATGGTGACCGCCCGCGACAGCGAGATCGACAAGGTCGTCGGCCTGGAGCTGGGTGCCGACGACTACGTCACCAAGCCGTATTCCTCACGCGAGCTGATCGCCCGCATCCGTGCGGTGCTGCGCCGCGGGGTGGGGGAGGAGATGGACGGTTCCAGTGAGAGCGGCGTGCTGGAGGCGGGCCCGGTGCGCATGGATGTCGACCGCCACACCGTGCAGGTCAACGGCAAGCCGGTGACGCTGCCGCTCAAGGAGTTCGACCTGCTGGAGTACCTGCTGCGCAACTCCGGCCGCGTGCTGACCCGTGGCCAGCTCATCGACCGGGTGTGGGGCGCGGACTACGTCGGCGACACCAAAACCCTCGATGTCCACGTCAAGCGCCTGCGCTCGAAGATCGAGGCCGACCCGGCCAAGCCGGAGCATTTGGTCACGGTGCGCGGGCTGGGGTACAAGCTGGAGGCTTAGATCCCTGTGCACCCGCCCTGGGGGCGGGTGCACAGGGAATGGGGTGGCCTCTGCGTGCGCAGGGGATGGGTGGCTTGCGTGCGCAGGGAATGGGTGGCCTGCGTGCACAAGGGGTGGGTGGCCTGCGTGCACATTCCGGCGTGCTTTGGCCGGAATCTCAGACGACGTGGACCCAGGTGGTGCCTACCTGGGGGAGTTCTTGTTTCTGGAGGGGGAACCAGCCGAAGTCGTCGCGCTGCCAGCAGTCGTCGAGCGGGGTGGTGTTGTCACGGCAGGCGATGGGGCGGGACGTGCCGTAGGGGCTCACGATCACCTGCTTGCCGTTCTGCTGCGCGGACAGGGCCGCCGGATCGGTGTAGACGACGAAGTTCTCGTTCTGCAGCGAGTAGTTGCCGGGATCGGCGACCGGGTCGGCCTGCGCGGCGGGGGCGACGGTCAGCGCGGCGCCGACGGCCAGGATGGCGGTTGCCATGATTTTCCTCATCATGGCCTTGATGACTACCACCGTTCGGTGAATCAGTCATGGCGAGCCGGTGTCTTGTAAGGCTCCGCACCCGCGAGTCGCGCGTATTCGACGCGGTGTCGGCACCTCGGCCGGACGCGTTCTCCGTTGGCGCACCGCGTATTTGCCCGCTTGCGACCTCAGTCGCCGTGCCGCGATGTGAGATGGCCCGCAATCGCCGCCGCGACCCCCTCCAGCCGCCCCCGGACCGCCGGATCGGCGACCAGGCCGTCGGGCCCGACCATCGCGCCGAGCACGGTGATGCGCGGGCAGGCGGACTCGATGATCTCCGCCCCCACGTAACCGAGCACAGTGCGCAGCGAGGCGACCGCGCCGTCGCCGCGCCCGTCCGCCGCCACATTGATCCAGGCCACCGGCTTCTCGTGCAGATCGGCGGTCCCCACCGTCCACTCCAGCAGATTCTTCAGGTTGCCCGGCATCAGGCCCGCGTATTCGGGGCTGCAGAAAAGCACGGCGTCCGTCGCCGCAAGTCGCTCCCGCAGATCGGCGACGGCGGCCGGGGACGGGCCGTCGCCGGGGACGAAGGCGGGAATGTCGGCGAGCCCCGTATACACCTCGGTCGAAATATCCTCCGGCGCAACGTCTGCGAAGGTCGCCAGTGCCGCGGTATTGGTGGAGCCAGGCCGAGTGCTGCCGGATACCAACAGAATTCGGACGTGCGGGCCGGTGCCGCCCGGTTCGGTCTCGGGCATCTCCGGTGAGTCGACCATATACCTACGAATCCGGTTGGTGCGCTGGGTATTCCCGGAAGCTACCGTTCACGCGTCGCGCTCGGCCTCCGCGGTCGCCGGATGCACCGCGACGATCCCCAGCCCCTCGCGCCGCTTGCAGTGCCGCGCCAGTTCGTCGTACGCGGGCTGGCCGATCAGCTCGATCAGCTCGGGGGCATAGGACTGCCAGACCGGTCGCGAGCCGACGTGCGCATCGGGCGAACCCGAGCAGTACCAGTGCAGGTCGAGCCCGCCGGGACCCCAGCCGCGGCGGTCGTATTCGGTGAGGGTGGTGCGCAGGATCTGCACGCCGTCGGGGCGGTCCACCCAGTCCTGGGTGCGCCGGATCGGCAGCTGCCAGCACACCTCGGGCTTCACCGTCAGCGGCTCGAGGCCCTTGCGCAGCGCCATGCTGTGCAGGGCGCACCCGATGCCGCCGGAGAAGCCGGGCCGATTGAGGAAGATGCACGCGCCGTCATAACGCCGGGTGCGCAGCGCGGGCTCGTCGTCGAGGTCGTCCTCCTCGAGATAGAGCTTCTTGCGGACCTTGCCGTCGGAGTCGCGGGCCTCGTCCATGAGCTGCCAATCCTCGGGTGTGAGCATCTTCACAGCCTTCTGCAGCTTCTTGCGATCGTCGTCGTCGCAGAGGAACGCGCCGTGCGAGCAACACCCGTCGTCCGGGCGGCCCTCGATGATGCCCTGGCAGGCGGGCGTGCCGAAGACACAGGTCCAGCGCGACAGCAGCCAGGTCAGGTCCGCCACGACGGTGTGCTCGGCATTCGCGGGGTCGACGAACTCGATCCACTCCCGTGGGAAGTCGAGATCGACCTCGGGCGTGGGATCGATCTTCGCCGCTGATCGCAGCCCGGTCGGGGCGCTCGCGGAAGCTCCTGCCGTCACATCGCCAAACGCTAACAGCCGCGGCCGGAGAGCCTTCGGTCCCGGGGGATTTACGCATTTCGTCCGCGTCACCAATGAGCCACGTTTCGGTTCGTACTCCGAGGTATGTCCGGGACCCAGTACCGTGTTCATGTGCGGCTCGGTGTGCTCGATGTGGGAAGCAATACCGTCCACCTGCTTGTGGTGGACGCGCATCGGGGTGGCCATCCCATGCCGATGAGCTCGCGGAAGGCGGCGCTGCGGCTGTCGGAGAACATGGACGACCACGGCCGCATCACTCCCGACGGCGCCGCCCGGCTCACCGAGACGGTCGCCGAATTCGCCAGCATCGCAAAGACTTCCGGCTGCGTGGAGCTGATGCCGTTCGCGACGTCGGCGGTGCGCGATGCCACCAACTCCGATGAGGTGCTGACGCTGGTCCGCCGCGACACCGGCGTCGATCTGCGGGTGCTGGCGGGCGTGGACGAGGCGCGGCTGACCTTCCTGGCCGTGCGCCGCTGGTTCGGTTGGAGCGCCGGTCGCATCCTCAACCTCGACATCGGCGGCGGTTCCCTGGAGATGAGCAACGGATGCGACGAGGCGCCGGATGTGGCGCTGTCGCTGCCGCTGGGCGCCGGTCGGCTCACCCGGGAGTGGTTCGAAGACGATCCACCGGGTAAACAGCGGGTCCGCTTCCTGCGCGATTGGCTGAACGCCGAGATGGTGGGGCCAGCCAAGCAGCTGCTGGAGCCGGGGCGCCCCGACCTGGCCGTCGCGACCTCGAAAACGTTCCGCACGCTGGCCCGTCTCACCGGCGCGGCCCCCTCTGCCGCGGGTCCGCGGGAGCGGCGTATTCTCTCCAGTTCCGATCTACGGCAGCTGATCGCGTTCATCTCTCGGATGACCGCGTCGGACCGGGCAGAATTGGACGGCGTTAGTTCCGATCGGTCACAGCAGTTGGTGGCTGGCGCATTGGTCGCGGAGGCGAGTATGCGAGCGTTATCGCTGGATACCCTCGAGATTTGCCCTTGGGCGCTGCGGGAGGGATTGATCCTGCGCAAACTGGATACCGACCTGGACAGCGAACCCGGTGCCGATATCGGCCGCCCGAACGGCGTACCGGGCCCGACCGAAACGGTGTCGCCATGAGTGAGGACTCCACCCAGCTGTCGGTCGCCGAGCTGCTGGCCCGCAACGGCCAGGGCGTTCCGGCGTCCGGGGGCGGTCGGCGCCGCCGCAGCGGCCGTGGCATCTCGGTGACCGAGCTGACCGGGGATATGCCGACCGTGCGCGAGGGTTCGGCCTCGCACGCCGCACCCGAACCCGAGACCGACGCCGCGGCCGAGGCGGCCCCCGACTTCCCGTCCGCTACGCCCGATTTCGACGGCGGCCCAGCGTATTCGCCGCTGTCGGGACCGATCTCGTACTACGACCCGCTGGGGGACAGTTCGGGTAGTGAGACCAACGGTTCGGCGGTCCACGGCGCCGGCGCGAACGGTTCGGGTTTCGACGGTCAGGGTTTCGGGGGCTCGGGCTTCAACGGCCAGAGTTTCGACAGCTCGGGTGCCAACGGTCAGAGTTTCCACGGTTCGGGTTACAACGGGCATGGCTTCGACGATTCTGGTGCCAACGGGCGTGGTTTCGATGGTTCGGGCTACAACGGTCAGGGTTTCGACAGTTCTGGTGCCAACGGGCGTGGTTTCGATGGTTCGGGTTTCAACGGCCAGGGTTTCGACAGTTCTGGTGCCAACGGGCGTGGTTTCGACGGTTCGGGCTACAACGGCCAAGGTTTCGACGGCGCGGGTTACAACGGGCATGGTTTTGACGGTTCGGGGGCCAACGGCCAGGGATTCGGTGGTTCGGGATTCGGTGAGCCGGGTTTCAATGGGCAGGGCTACAACGGTTCCGAGCTGAACGGCTCGGGTACGAACGGCTCGGCGCCGCCGTCGTACGAGCCGACGGGCTACCAGGCACCGGCCTACGAACCGCCCGCGTATCAGCCGCCGTCCTACCAGTCGCCCGCCATGTCGGATGCCGCGCTGCGCGATCCGACGAGCTTCGGCTGGCCCCCGGCCGCCGACCCCGCGCCACCGACCCCTGGCGGCCGCCGCGCGCGGCGCGAGCGCATGGAGGCCATGGAGGCGCTGGCCGAGCAGGGCGACCCGGCGGCCCCGCAGTTCGCGCCCGAGCAGGCGCCACCCGCACCCGGCCGCCGTCGTCGCCACGACCCGGACGAGGAAGCCACCGCGGTCCGGCCGTTCGGCGGGCCGTTCGCCCGGCCCGCCGACGGCCCGACCGCCGCGCCCCCGGGCTGGGCGCCCGCGCGTGCGCCCGAGGCCGAACCGCTGCCGCCGCCGCACCGCGGCCGGGAACTCCCCCCGCCCCCGCCGGGACTGCGCAACGGGGCCGGGGCGCCCCCGGCATCCGGTTTACCCGCGTGGTCGGCGCGAAGACGTAAGGCGCCCGAGCCTCCGGCTCCGCATTCCGATCACCCGGCGCGTAACGGCGCCGTCACCCCGCCCGGAGATCCGGACCAGGCGACGGCCGTCTGGTCGCTGGCCGGGCAGGATCAGCAACTGATCTCCGGGTCCACGGTTGCCGGTGATCTGCTGCGTGACCGCCACGACCGCCGCGACTCCCGGCGAGCCGGTGCTTCCGATCTGCTCGAACCGCCCGACGATCGCACCGACGTCTACGCGCCGATCGATCCCGACGACGATTTCGACGACGACCTCGACGACGAATTCGACGACGACCTCGACGACGACCTCGATCCCGACGACGACGTCGAGGAACCGGGCCGCATCGCGCAGGCGACCCAGGCCGCCAAGGCGCGGGTCGCGGGGCTCGCCGCGTCGGCCCGCAAGGCCCGGGGCGGCGGCAAGGTCGCGGCCGACCCCAACCGGCAGCAGTGGATGATTCTCGGCGGCCAGGTCGCCGGGGCCGCGGTCGCGGGCATGTTGCTGTTCAAGGGTTTCGAGAAGATGTGGGACGTCATGCCTTTCGTCGCCCTGGTGCTGGCGATGGTGGTGATCCTCGGCTTGGTGGCGCTCGTCCGGGTGCTGCGGCGCACCGACGACATCTTCAGCACCGTGATCGCGGTCGTCGTGGGCATCTTCGTGACGCTCGGCCCGCTAGCCTTTCTTCTCAGCACCAACTGAGCAGGGAGCGGCAGTGGGGATCACACAGGGGAACGACATCCGGGTGGGGTTGTCGACGGCATCGGTATATCCGGAGAACACCGAGGCCGCATTCCGGTACGCGGCCGAACTCGGTTACGACGGCGTCGAATTGATGGTCTGGGCGGAACCGGCCAGCCAGAGCATCGCCACCGTGCAGGGCTATGCGCGCCGGTACGGGGTGCCGGTGCTGGCGGTGCACGCGCCGTGCCTGCTGATCTCGCAGCGGGTCTGGGGAGCCGATCCGATCGCGAAGCTGGCGCGCAGTGTGCACACCGCGGAGGCGCTGGGCGCGAGCACGGTGGTGGTCCATCCGCCGTTCCGCTGGCAGCGCCGCTACGCCGAGGGGTTCGCCGAGCAGGTGGCCCGCCTCGAGGAGCACAGTCCGGTCGTGGTGGCCGTGGAGAACATGTTCCCGATGCGGGCCGACAGCCTGCTCGGACGGAGATCGGGATCGGCGCGGCGACTGGAGCGCCGCGGCGGGCCCGGCCTGGCGCTGACCACCTTCAGCCCGTCCTACGACCCGACCGACACCGGCTACCAGCACTACACCCTGGACCTGTCGCACACCGCGACCGCCGGCATGGATCCGCTCGCCCTGGCCGCCCGGATGGGACCCAACCTGACCCACCTGCATCTGGCCGACGGCACCGGTGCCGCGCATGACGAGCACCTGGTCCCGGGCGACGGCGGTCAGCCGTGCGCGCAGGTCTGTGAATCGTTGGTGCGCAACGGCTTCCGCGGCCACGCGGTGATCGAGGTGAACACCCAGAACGCCCGCACCACCGGCAACCGCGCCGCCACCCTCCACCGCGCCCTGACCTTCGCCCGAGCCCATCTCAACAACCTCCAACCCGCCCCTACCCCCCAGCCCACCGGCGCCCACTGATTCCGGCCGAAAGCGCACCGGAAATACGAGGCGGCCACACGCCGCCCTCGCCCGGTGTGCGTTCGTGTCGGCCCCATGTGGTGAATTCGTCACATCCGGTGGGGGAATCCGGCGGGGACGGGCAGACTTATACGCTGTACGAGCATGTCGGCAGGAAGGAGCGGCGGTGACGGAACTGGCCATCGATGCGGAACGATCGAGTGTGGATCTCGGTGACGCTCCCTTCACCCGGGTCTGCGCGCTGACCGAACTGCCGTCGGATGTTCCCGGTGCCGCACGCTTCCGCGGATTCATCGATGAGACCTGGACCATCGGCAACAAAGTGCACGGCGGCACCATGGTCGCGACGAGCGCCGCGGCCGCCGCTCGCTGGCTGCGCGGCGCCGAGCCCAGCATGGAAGAGATGTTCCCGATCGCGGGCTCGAGCGACTTCCTCGGCGCCCCCGATCCCGGCGAGGTCGAGTACCTCGTCCGCATCCGCAAGACGGGCAGGCAGATCTGCCTGGTCGACGCCGATCTGGTGCAGGACGGCCGCACCCTGGTGCACACCGCCTTCACCTTCGGCTACCTCGATGACACCCCGCCGGTCTACGACCACGACGACCACCCCGACATGCCCGCCGAGCCACCGGCCGACGCGCTCGGCTACGAGGACGATTCGCCGATGGGCCGTCTCGTGCACGTCGCGCGCGCCGCCGCGGTGGCGATCGACCCGAGTTGGGCGCCCTTTCTGGAGGGCAAGCAGGGCGAGCCGCGGTTGCGGCTGTGGATCCGGCCCCGCGACGCCGACGGACAGGATCCCGATATCGCCGCCTACTTCGCGATGATGGCCGGTGATATGAGCCCGCCGGTGCCGATCAATTTGGGCCACTTCGGCTGGGCCCCGACCGTGCAGATGACCACCTACCTGCGCCGCCGCCCGGCCCCGGGCTGGCTGCGGATCATCGCGACCGCGCACGAGATCGGCGAGCGGATGTTCGACGAGGATCAGCTCGTCCTCGACTCCACCGGGGCCGTGGTCGCGCAGACCCGTCAGCTCGCGCTGATCCCGCAACCGCGGTAGGAAGCCACCACCGGCCCTTTGCTCGACGCGTCGCGGCACGCGGATAGCCTTGCCGTCATGACGAGAATTGCGGTGATCGGTGGCGGCCGGATCGGCGAGGCGTTGCTCGCCGGACTGCTCGAGTCCGGGTGGGCGACCAAGGATCTGGTCGTCGTCGAGCCGGTGGCGGCGCGGGCCGAATTCCTCGGTGAACGATTCGCCATCCGGGTCACCGATACCGTCGCCGACGCGGTGGCCACCGCGGATGTGCTTGTGATCGCGGTGAAACCGCACGACATCGAGGCCGTGCTGACCGCACTGGGCAAGGCCGAACTCGACAACGACCGCGACCAGGTGCTGGTATCGCTGGCCGCCGGTGTGACCACCGCCAGGCTGGAGGCCAAGCTCCCGGCCGGGTTCCCGGTCGTCCGCGTCATGCCCAATACACCGATGCTGGTCGGTCAGGGGATGAGCGTGCTCGCGGCGGGCCGGTACGCCAAGGCCGACCAACTGCGGCAGGTGACCGAACTGCTGGAGGCGGTCGGCACGGTCGTGACCGTCCCCGAGTCCCAGATGGACGCCGTGACCGCGGTGTCCGGTTCGGGTCCGGCGTACTTCTTCCTGGTGGCGGAGGCGATGGTCGAGGCCGGCGTGGGCCTCGGGCTGACCCGGGACGTGGCCACCCGGCTGGTCACGCAGACCATGCTCGGCTCGGCGGCGCTGCTGGACGAGTCGGGTCAGGACGCGGCGGAGTTGCGCGCGGCCGTCACCTCCCCGGCGGGCACCACCGCGGCCGCGATCCGCGAACTGGAGCGCGGCGGGGTGCGCTCGGCATTCTGGGAGGCCCTGCATGCCGCCAAGCGACGCTCGGTGGAACAGGGAACGACGGGCGAGTAGCGCGCAATCGACACTGTTATCTCCCACCCGTCGCAGTAATCCCACTGGTCACGCTAAGCTTCAAGGAGCACGTGCGTGTCTGTTCCGCCGGTGGGGAAGCCGGCGGCGCGGACGTGCCGGAGGTGTCAGTGGCGCATGATGTCTGGAAACAGCTCTCCAAGTACGGGTCCCGTGATCGGTGGAGGAACCCAGTTCCTCACCGTCGCCGAGGTGGCGAATCTGATGCGGGTGTCCAAGATGACGGTCTACCGGCTGGTGCATTCGGGTGAACTGCCCGCGGTGCGGGTGGGTCGATCGTTCCGGGTGCACGCCAAGGCCGTGCACGATTATCTGCAGACGTCCTACTTCGACGCGGGGTAGGGCGGGACGGGCGGTCCCGGCCGCCGCACACGTCGTTCCGGCGTAGGCCGGACCGAGTAGCTCCGTGCGCATCCGCATGGGGCTCGGTCCGGCCGGTCCGGGGTGCTCGATCCCCGTTTCGTTCGCCGCCGGTTGGCCCGGTACGATGAAACACCGTCGTGTTCGCCCGTCGGCGCGTGTGGTTCAGGCGGGTAGACACGAGGAGCCAGGCTTGCTGAGGTCGATGGCGGCCTCCCGCGGTGTCACCGGCTTGTCGCTGAGTCGGCAACCGCGGCCCCGGACGCAAGGCCGCGGGCGACCGGGAAGATGGGCGTACGTAAACCGGCGTGCGCGCCGAGGTAGAGAGAGAACGCGAGGAACAACCCTATGGGTTCTGTGATCAAGAAGCGCCGTAAGCGCATGTCGAAGAAGAAGCACCGCAAGCTGCTTCGCCGCACGCGTGTGCAGCGTCGCAAACTCGGCAAGTAGGTCGCCGGACCCGCTTGCGGCGCGTGCGGCGCCCGTCGTGGCCCCCGCCCGCGAACGCCGCTGGGCGATAGCTGAAAGCCCGTCACCGATCAGGTGGCGGGCTTTTCAATTTGAAAATGCCGAGTTTGAAATTCTCGTGGTTTCCTATGACCGAAGTCATCGTAAGAAGCAGGTTAAACCCGTCGGCGACCCGGGCGGCAGCGGCTACTCTGGAACCCGGGAATCAGGCGAAACGGGGGCTGCATAGGTGGGATCCGGCGTGGGTGCGAACGTGCGGGACGGGCATACGCCCAAGGTTGTGCTGGTGACCGGTGCGAGCCGGTTCTTCGGCGGCAACGTGGTCGCGCGGCTGGCCGCCGATCCCACGGTGGAACGCATCGTCGCCGTGGACGCGCGCATGCCGGGGCGGGAGTTGCTGCGCCGCATGGGCCGCGCCGAATTCGTCCGGGCCGATATTCGAAACCCGTTGATCCGCAAGGTAATCGACGGTAACGAGGTCGACACCGTGGTGCACCCGGCGGTCCTGTCGCGGCCGCCGTCGGGGGGCGGGCGCGCGGTGATGAAGGACTTCAACGTACTCGGCGCGATGCAGCTGCTCGCGGTCTGCCAGAAGGCGCCGAGCGTGCGCCGGGTGGTGGTGCGTTCGTCCTCGGCGGTATACGGATGCAGTGCGAAAGATCCGGCGAAATTCACCGAGGAAATGAGCGCGCGAACACCACCGAGTGGTTGGTTCGCGCGCGACATGATCGAAGTCGAGGGTTTCGTGCGCGGGCTGGCGCGCCGGCGTCCGGATATCGCCACGGCAATTCTGCGGTTTCCGCCGATAGTCGGTCCGCGATTGGCGCGTCGGGGTGTGCAATATTTCCGCTCCCCGGTCACGCCGACCATCCTCGGCCGGGATCCGCGTCTGCAGCTACTGCACGAGGAGGATTCGATCGCGGCGCTGGCGCATGCGGCGCTGGCCGCGCCGGGCGGCACGTTCAATGTCGCCGGGGACGGAGCGCTGGCGCTGTCGCAGGCGCTGCGCCGGGCGGGCCGGATCGAGCTGCCGGTGCCGTTCGCCGTGTTCCGGAGCGTGGGCCGCTCGGTCATGGGCCCGGTCATGCGGGAGTTCACCGCCGAACAGATCGACTATTTCCATTTCGGATGCGGGCTGGACACCACCCGCATGCGCGCCGAACTGGGATTCCAGCCGCGCTGGACGACAGTGCAGGCATTCGACGACTTCGTAGGGGGCGCAGCGTTGCGGCCCGTCATCGATCCACGGTGGATCGACGCCGCAGAGACGAGACTTCTCGGCCTGGTCGGGGCCGGAGCGGGAGCACACCGATGAATGACGTGGCCAAGGTAATCCAACTGCACGAGGTGGACCTCGAGTCCCGGCATAGGGCGACGGCCGGTCGCCGCTGGCCCGGCGAGGCGTCGCCGAGCACGGTGACATCGCTGACCGAACGGCTCGCCGACGGGCCCAAGCCGCCGCAGAGCCTCGGTGAGCTGGTGCGCGGCACGCTCGTCGACGGCATTCGCGGCACCGCCGATTTCGCCCGCCGCCGCCTCACCGGCGACTACCAGGTGGACGAGTTCGGGCTCGACGAGCACCTGCTGGAGTCGGTGGTGCTGCCCGCCCTGCGCCCGCTGTCGGACCTGTGGTTCCGGGTGCAGGTCGACGGCATCGAGAACCTGCCCGAATCCGGCGGGGCGCTGATCGTGTCCAACCATGCCGGGGTGGTGCCGATCGACGGCCTGATGCTGCAGCTGGCCGTGCACGACCGGCACCCGAAGCAGCGGGCGCTGCGCATCCTGGCCGCGGACCTGATCTTCGAAATGCCGGTGCTGGGCGGGCTGGCGCGCAAGGCCGGTCATACCCTGGCCTGCCCCGCCGACGCCGAGCGCCTACTGCGGGCCGGTGAGCTGGCGGGCGTGTTCCCCGAGGGTTTCAAGGGCATCGGCAAGCCGTACGCGGAGCGCTACAAGCTGCAGCGGTTCGGTCGCGGCGGCTTCGTCTCGGCCGCGGTGAAGACGGGTGTGCCGATCATCCCGTGCTCGATCGTCGGCTCGGAGGAGATCTACCCGAAGCTCGCCGACCTCAAGCCGCTGGCCCGGCTGCTCGGCCTGCCGTACTTCCCGGTGACACCGCTGTTCCCGCACCTAGGCGTGCTCGGCGCGCTCCCGCTGCCGTCGAAATGGTACATCGAATTCGGCGAGCCGATCTCCACGAGCGCCTACGAGCCCGAGTCCGCCGACGACCCGATGACGATGTTCGAGGTCACCGACCAGGTCCGCGAGACCATCCAGCAGACCTTGTACACACTACTGATGAAGCGCCGCAATCCCTTTACGGGCTAGCCTCGGTCAGCCCCTGGCGTCGCGCTTCCTCGTAATCGCCGCCGCGGCGGCACCACCCGCCGCGCCCAGCGCCAGCGCCGTCGGCACGCCGATCTTGGCCGCCTTGCGGCCGGTGCGGAAGTCGCGGACCTCCCAGCCGCGGTTCTTGGCCACCTCACGCAGGTCCGAATCGGGGTTGATGGCGACCGAGGTACCGACCAGCGACAGCATCGGGACGTCGTTGTGGCTGTCGGAGTAGGCGGTGCAGCGCTTGAGGTTCAGGCCCTCGCGGATCGCCAGCGTGCGCACCGCGTGCGCCTTGCCGAGGCCGTGCAGGATGTCGCCGACCAGCCGTCCGGTGAACACGCCGTCCACACTCTCCGCGACGGTGCCCAGCGCGCCGGTCAGCCCCAGCCGCTTCGCGATCACCTGAGCCAGCTCGACCGGGGTCGCGGTCACGAGCCATACCTGCTGTCCCGCGTCCAGATGCATCTGTGCCAGCGCCCGGGTGCCCGGCCAGATCTTGTCGGCGATGATCTCGTCGTAGATCTCCTCGCCGAGTTCGGCCAGCTCCGCGGTGGAGCGCCCGGCGATGAACGACAGCGCCTTCTCCTTACCGCTGGCCATATCGCCCTTGCTCTCCTTGCCGGTCACCCGGAACTTCACCTGCTTCCAGGCGATGTCCACCAGATCGGAGGACTTGAAGTACTTGCGCGCGGCCAGCCCGCGGGCGAAGTGCACGATCGAGGCGCCCTGCACCATGGTGTTGTCGACGTCGAAGAACGCGGCCGCGGTCAGGTCACGCGGCGGGGCATGGGGCGGTAAGCCCTGCCCGGCGCCGGTTTCCGCCAGTTCCGCGTCGTGCAGCGCGAGCGCGGCGTCGGCGCTGGCCTCACCGGCGAGGTTGGCGCGCACCTCCTCCTCGCTGGGACCGAACGGGCTGCGCGCGATGCGGGTGATCTGATCGGACAGGCCCTGACTCCAGCGCGCCGGGAATTCGCCGAACCTGCCCGCGATGAAACCCGTCCTCGCATCTTTCGATCGTTCCGGCACCAATTACCTCCGCCCGTCCGCGCGAACACTCCAACCCTAGCCGGGTTTGACGGCCGGGGTCGCCGCCCGTGGCGGGGTTGCGGCATTTAATGGGAGGCATGAGCGAGGCGACGCATTCGGTGATCTTGTTGACGCGGGCGGGCTGTGGGATGTGCACCGTGGCGCTCGAGCAGTTGCGGGGGATCTGTGCGGATTTCGGGATCGAACCGCAGGCCAGGGACGTGGACGAGGCGGCGGCGACCGATCCGGGGCTGCGGGCCGAATTCGGGGATCGGCTGCCGGTGGTGCTGCTCGACGGGCGCGAGCACAGCTATTTCGACGTCGACGAGGCGCGGCTGCGGGCGGACCTGAGCCGCTGAACTCCGGCGCGAACGGTCGGCCGGGCTACGGCCCCGGCGCGTTGTGTGGAAACCCACCGGCCATTGCGGGTTGAATGTGGCGGGTGAGGTCCGGGGCGGGCGGCGTGCCCGAGTGACCGAATTCACCGACTTTGTGCAGGGCTTCACAAGCAGTTACGGTGGTGACACGCAAACCGACTGCTGCAGGCAGCGGAAGCACCCGACCGACCCCCGATGTGCCGATACCGGCGTCTGCCCCCGGCGTCGGCGCGGTCGATAGCGAACCGGACACCTATCCCCGGCCGGACGAGGAGCCGAACGACGTGACAGAGCAGCACGAGACGCCCAACGGTGGCGTCTCCGGCAGAGCTCTGCAGAAGGACATTCCCCAGGCGACCGTAGCTCGGCTGGCCACCTATCTCCGGGTGCTGGCCATGCTCGCCGACGAGGGTGTCCTCATCGTATCGAGTGAAGAACTGGCTGTCGCGGCGGGTGTCGGTTCTGCGAAGCTTCGCAAGGATCTGTCCTTCCTCGGACCCAACGGCGTTCGCGGTGTCGGCTACGACGTGGCCAAGCTGCGGGCCCGCATCGAGGACGTGCTCGGCCTGTCCGAGGGGCACCGGGTGATCCTGGTCGGCGCCGGAAATTTGGGCCGCGCCCTGGTCGGCTACGGCGGCTTCCGGCGGCGCGGGTTCAGCATGGTCGGCATCTTCGACTCCGATCCGAAGATCATCGGCGAGGCGGTCAACGGGCTGGCGGTGCGCGATGTCGCGGAACTGCATGCCGCCGTCGCCGAACTGGAGCCGACGATCGCGGTCATCACCGTGCCGGACGCGACGGCGCAGGAGGTCTGCGACGAACTGGTCGCGGCCGGGGTGCAGAGCATCCTCAGCTTCTCCCCGACCGCGCTGGGCGCCCCCGCGTCGGTCGAGGTCCGCCGGGTCGACCTCGCGGTCGAGATGCAGATGCTGTCCTTCGAGCGCGCGCGCAGCGCGGAGGCGGAAGCACACGACGACGCACACGACGTGGCCGCGGGCGAGACCGTGACCGCCGTGTCCACCCCGATCGGCCGCCGCCTGGCGGACCGCTCGCACGTGGGCATGAAGCATTCGGCAACGGAGCCAAACAGCAAGGGATCGGTGGTCGCACCATGAGTGTGCTTCTAGTCGGTATTTCGCATCGCAGCGCACCGGTCGCGGTGCTGGAAAAGGTCGCCGTCACCGAGGACGACCGGCCCAAGCTCACCGATCGAATGCTCGCGTCCCAGCACATCTCCGAGGCGATGATCGTCTCCACCTGCAACCGCGTCGAGGTCTACGCGGTCGTCGACGCCTTCCACGGCGGCCTGGCCGAGGTCGGCGACCTGCTGGCCAAGCACTCCGGGCTGCCGCTGCCCGAACTGACCAAGCACGCCTACGTGCGCTACAGCGAGGCCGCCGCCGAACATCTGTTCGCGGTCGCGAGCGGCCTGGATTCGATGGTGGTGGGCGAGCAGCAGGTGCTCAGCCAGATCCGCGCCGCCTACGCCGCCGCCGACGCGCAGCAGTCGGCCGGGCGCACGCTGCACGAACTGGCCCAGCACGCGTTGCGGGTGGGCAAACGGGTGCACACCGAGACCGGAATCGACCGGGCCGGTGCTTCGGTGGTGTCGGTCGCGCTGGATCGAGCACGCACGGTGCTCGGTCGGCTCGACGGCCGCGCCGCCGTGGTGATCGGCGCGGGTGCGATGGGCGGTCTGGCGGTGGCGCATCTCGCGCGGGCCGGGGTCGGCCACATCACCGTCGTCAACCGGACCCTGGAGCGGGCGCGGCGGCTCGCCCACACCGCGGCCACCATGCACGATGCGTCGGCCTCGGCGGCGGATCTGTCCGGACTGGTCGCCGCGCTGGCCGATGCCGACATCGTGATCACCAGCACCGGCGCGGTGGGCTCGGTGGTGACGCTGGCCGACGCGCACCGCGCGCTGAACGCCGCGCGGACCGGCCACCAGATGGTCATCTGCGATCTCGGTCTGCCGCGCGATGTGGACCCGGCGGTGGCCGGGCTGCCCGATGTCACGGTCATCGACATGGAGACGCTGCAGCGCGATCCGGCGGCCGGGGCGGCCGCCGACGACACCACCGCCGCGCGCGCCATCGTCGCCGAGGAACTCGCGAAATACCTTGCGGGCCAACGTATGGCGGAGGTGACGCCGACGGTGGCGGCGCTGCGCCAGCGCGCCGCGGAGGTGGTCGAGGGCGAACTGCTGCGGCTGGAGTCGAAGCTGCCGGGCCTGGCCGATCCGGAGCGCGAAGAGGTGGCGCGCACCGTGCGGCGGGTGGTCGACAAACTGCTGCACGCGCCGACGGTGCGGGTCAAACAGCTGGCCTCCACGCCAGGCGGCGATTCCTACGCCGAGGCGCTGCGCGAACTGTTCGCGCTCGAACCCGGTGCGGCACAGGCGGTGGCGGCGCCGATGGAGATCGCGGCCCTGGGCGAGCTGGCCGACGACTTCACCTCTGGTCATCACAGCGAAGGGCAAGGGCACACGGCATCATGACCAACGCAACGGTGCAGGAGCACACCATGACCGGCCGCGGCACGGCCCAGGCGCCCTGGCGGATCGGCACCCGCGGCAGTCATCTCGCGCTGACCCAGGCGGGCACGGTCCGCGACGCGCTGATCGCGGCCGGGCAGCAGGCCGAACTCGTCGTCGTGAAGACAGCCGGTGACAAGTCCTCCGATCCGGTGGAGAAGATCGGCGTCGGCGTGTTCACCACCGCCCTGCGCGACGAATTGGCTTGCGGGGCAGTCGATATCGCGGTGCATTCCTACAAGGACCTGCCCACCGCGCCGGATCCGCGGTTCACCATCGCCGCGGTCCCGGCGCGGGAGGACCCGCGCGACGCGGTGGTCGCCCGCGACGGCATGGTGCTCGGCGAGCTGCCGCCCGGGGCGAAGGTCGGCACCTCGGCGCCACGCCGGGTCGCGCAGCTGCGTGCGCTGGGCCTCGGCCTGGAGGTGCTGCCGCTGCGCGGCAATATCGACACCAGAATTCGCAAGGTCGTCGACGGCGAGCTCGACGCCGTGATCCTCGCCCGCGCCGGACTGGCCCGCGTCGACCGGCTCGACGAGGTCACCGAGGCGCTGGAGCCGGTACAGATGCTGCCCGCCCCGGCACAGGGCGCGCTCGCGGTCGAATGCCGCGCCGAGGACACCGATCTCGTGACCATCCTGGCCGCCCAGGACGACGTCGCCGCCCGGGCTACCGTGCTGGCCGAGCGGTCGCTGCTGGCCGAACTGGAGGCGGGTTGTACTGCCCCGGTCGGCGCGCTGGCCGAAGTGGTCGAGTCGCTCGACGACGACGGCCGGGTGTTCGAGGAACTGTCGCTGCGCGGGTGCGCGGCGGCGATCGACGGCTCGGACGTCATCCGAGCATCCGTGGTCGGCTCGCTCGCGAACGCGGAGCAGCTGGGCCGCTCGTTGGCGCGTGAGCTCCTGGACCTGGGAGCCCGCGACCTGCTCAGCGCTGACGACAGCGCCCCTTCAGACCTCAGTAATCCCAGCC
The DNA here is from genome assembly GCF_054782435.1 of Nocardia thraciensis. Classification (NCBI taxonomy): domain Bacteria; kingdom Bacillati; phylum Actinomycetota; class Actinomycetes; order Mycobacteriales; family Nocardiaceae; genus Nocardia; species Nocardia thraciensis. The sequence goes on along the minus strand of NZ_BAAGSM010000051.1, from coordinate 84,181 downwards.
CAATGGAGAAGCCCAAATGAGCCGAGCCACCAAGAAGCACCCCGGTCGGATCCTGTTCGTGGGGTCGGGTCCCGGTGACCCGGCCCTGCTCACCGTCCGGGCCCGCGAGGTGCTGGGGCGGGCGACGCTGGCGTTCACCGATCCCGATGTCGACAAGGGCGTGCTCGCCGTGGTCGGGACCGCGGTGGAGCCGAACCCGGACGGGGAGTCGCCGGTCGACGTGCGCCCGGCGCTCGGCGAACCGTCCGAGGTGGCCAAGACCCTGGTCGCGGAGGCGCGCAATGGCCACGATGTCGTGCGCTTGGTCTCCGGCGACCCGCTGACCACCGATTCGGTGATCGCGGAGGTCAATGCCGTCACCCGTTCCCATATGACCTTCGAGGTGCTGCCGGGCCTGCCCTCGGGCGCCACCGTCCCGGCCTACGCGGGGATCGCGCTGGGCTCCAAGCACACCGAGGTGGACGTGCGCGGCGAGGTGGACTGGGCGGCCGTCGCGGCGGCTCCGGGACCGCTGGTGCTGCACGCGACCTCCGGGCACCTGGCCGAGACCGCGAGCGCGCTGGTGGAGCACGGCGCCGCGCCGCAGACCCCGGTGGCGGTGACGGTGCGCGGCACCACCCGCCAGCAGCGCACCATCGAGGCCACGCTGGCCACGCTGAATTCCGCCGCCTCCGAACTGGTCGGGCCCCTGGTGGTCACGGTCGGCAAGGAGGTCGAGAAGCGCTCGAAGATGTCCTGGTGGGAGTCGCGGGCGCTGTACGGCTGGACGGTGCTCGTGCCCCGCACCAAGGAGCAGGCGGGCGAGATGAGCGAGAAGCTCGTCATGCACGGCGCCATCCCGATGGAGGTGCCGACCATCGCTGTCGAGCCGCCCCGCAGCCCCGCGCAGATGGAGCGCGCGGTCAAGGGCCTGGTCGACGGCCGCTACCAGTGGGTCGTGTTCACCTCGACCAACGCGGTGCGCGCCGTGTGGGAGAAGTTCGGCGAATTCGGCCTGGACGCCCGCGCCTTCTCCGGCGTGAAGATCGCCTGTGTCGGCGAGGCCACCGCGGACAAGGTGCGCTCGTTCGGCATCAACCCCGAACTGGTGCCCAGCGGCGAACAGTCCTCGGAGGGCCTGCTGGCCGACTTCCCGCCCTACGACGACGTCTTCGATCCGGTCAACCGAGTCCTGTTGCCGCGCGCCGACATTGCCACCGAGACGCTGGCCGAGGGGCTGCGCGACCGCGGCTGGGAGATCGACGACGTGACCGCGTACCGCACGGTGCGCGCCTCGCCGCCGCCCGCCGAGACCCGCGAGATGATCAAGACCGGTGGGTTCGACGCCGTGCTGTTCACCTCCTCGTCGACGGTGCGGAATCTGGTGGGCATCGCCGGAAAACCGCACGCGCGCACCATCGTTGCCTGCATCGGCCCCAAGACCGCCGAGACGGCAATCGAATTCGGCCTGCGCGTGGATGTGCAGCCGGAGGTGGCGCAGGTCGGCCCGCTCGTCGATGCGCTCGCCGAGCACGCCGCCCACCTGCGCGCCGAGGGCCTGCTGCCCCCGCCGCGCAAGAAGAGCCGCCGCAGCCGCTGACGCGAACGAACGTCAGCGGCGAGCCCGCATCAGATCGCGGACCAGGCGGCAGGTCTTGTCGGACGGTGGATGGATGCCGACGACGGCGGCCGTATGCCGGATCCTGTCGTTATCGGCCAGACTCGCCCGGTAGACCCCGGAATCGAGTAACGCGATCGCCAGCCGCATCGCCTTCAGGCGTCGGTTGTGCGTCACGTACCAGGACCGCGGCCTGCCCGGCGGCAGCGGTCGTTTGACCAGCGGCACATAGGGCCGATCGATGATCGTCGGTGCGGTAGCCACGAGATCCTCCCCTCGCCATCGGAACCGAACCGCGGTGACACCGGGCCCGGAACCATCGAACACATCTTCGATTCTACCTCCGGGCACCGACAAAAACCGCTGGCCACAATGATTCCGAGGTCTGCTGAAATCCGCCCTCGGAGCGGGGCGTATCGTGCGGATCATGACCGGAATGGACCGCCCGCGGCGGTTGCGTCGTACTCCTGCCCTGCGGCGCCTCGTTGCCGAAACCACGCTGGAACCAAGGCGATTGGTGCTGCCGATGTTCGTCGGCGACGGCCTGGACGAGCCGCGCGAGATCGGTTCGATGCCCGGTGTGCACCAGCACTCGATGGATTCGCTGCGCAAGGCCGCCGTCGAGGCGGTCACCGCCGGTGTCGGCGGGCTGATGCTCTTCGGCGTGCCGCGCCCGGAGGACAAGGACCCCACCGGCAGCCAGGCGAGCGCGCCCGAGGGCATCCTCAACCGCGGCCTGCGCGCCCTCTCCGAGGAGGTCGGCGATTCGACGGTGGTCATGGCCGACACCTGTCTGGACGAATTCACCGATCACGGGCACTGCGGGGTGCTGTCGCCCGACGGTGCCGTCGACAACGACGCCACCCTCACCCGCTATGTGGAGATGGCGCTGGCGCAGGCCGAGGCCGGTGCCGACCTGCTCGGCACCAGCGGCATGATGGACGGCCAGGTCGGCGCGATCCGCGCGGGCCTGGACGCGGCGGGCCGCACCGACACCGGCATCCTCGCCTATGCCGCGAAGTACTCCTCGGCGTTCTACGGCCCGTTCCGCGAGGCCGTCGGCTCCTCGCTGCAGGGCGACCGGCGTACCTACCAGCAGGATCCGGCCAACCGTCGGGAGGCCATCCGCGAACTGGACCTGGATCTGGCGGAGGGCGCGGACATCGTCATGGTGAAGCCCGCCATGTCGTATCTGGACATCCTGCGCGACGTCGCCGACCGCTCGACCGTGCCGGTCGCGGCCTATCAGATCTCGGGTGAGTACGCGATGATCACCGCCGCCGCCCAGCGCGGCTGGATCGACCACCGCGGCGCGGTGCTGGAGTCGCTGCTGGGCATCCGCCGAGCGGGCGCGGACATCGTGCTCACCTACTGGGCGACCGAGGCGGCGCATTGGTTGTCGTGAAGCTGTGGGCCCGCGGGGTCGTTGTGGCTCCGTCTGTTGGGGCGACCGAGGCGGCGCATTGGTTGTCGTGAAGCTGTGGGCCCGCGGGGTCGTTGTGGCTCCGTCTGTTGGGGCGACCGAGGTCGCGCACCGGCTGTCGTGAATCAGTGGAGTCCACCGGGGCGGCCCGGCCCCGTGGCGGTGCCCGACGATGTCCGCACCGCCGGTCAATTGTGGTGGGGCGTGGTCGGATTCGGTGTGGTCCGGCTGGTCGCGGGTGCCGTGGACCGGTTCACCAACCGGCGCGAGCTGGCGGAGGACCTCTACGACCAGGTGCACGCCCAGCAGCCGCAGGCCTCGCTCGCCCAGGTCGAGTTGATCGTGTCGGTGATGCAGGTGCTGATCGTGGTGTTCGGCCTGGCGCTGGCCGTGGGCGTGCTGGCGGTGGTGCATCAGCTGCGTCGCGGCAAGCTGTGGGCGCGCACGCTGCTGGACATCGCGGCCGCGGTACTGGTGTTCGGGGCGATCGGGACGATGGTCGGGCTCGGCGCGGCGAACGGCATGCTGCCGCTGCTCGCGGGCGCGGCCGCCATCCTGCAGGCCGTGCTGGCCGGTGGCGCGCTGTTCCTGTGCCGCAGAAAGGAATCCGAGGCCTACTTCCGGTTGAACGGCCGGTGAGGTCGGCGCCGAATTTGCCCTCGAAAGGCCAGGATGTATCGTGAGGGCAGTCACAGAGGATTTGGGAACCGGATGTCGTTGCTCGGGCGTTGTCCCCGGGATCGCGTTACGCGGAGGGCTCCGGTGGAGCGGAGGCATCGATGCGCGTGGTGATACAGCAGCCGCAAAGCCTTCGGCGAGATGTACTGGTACTGAGTCTGTTGATCCTGTTCGGATTGCTCACCCTCGCCGTCCTGCTGCTGCCGGGAGCGGTCGGCTGAAACCCCTCGCATGAACGCCGCTCAGACCGCGCCCGAGGCGCTGTTCGCGGAGCCGGGTGCCCGCTGGCGCACGGTAGCCTACGGCCCGCTGCTGTGCCTGATCATCCTCGGGTTGGAACTCGGGTTGCGGGCACGGGAGGTGCACTGGTTCGGCCTGGTCTTCTGCGCCGCACTGCTGGCCGGATTCGTGACCCTGCAGGTCGTGGCGGGGCGTCGGCACGTCAGCGTCGAACTCACCGACACCACGCTGCGCGAGGGCACCGAAACGCTGCCGCTGGACAGCATCGCCGCGATCCTCCCCGAGCACGACGAGGAGTCCTGGGACGAGGAGGACTGGCAGTCGGCACGGGCACTGGGTGAGCTGACCGGTGTCCCGCGCCGCCGCAAGGGCATCGGGTTGAAGCTGCGCGACGGCGGGCTGGTGCAAGCGTGGGCGCGTGACCATCGCGGGCTGCGCGTGGCACTGAACGATGCGCTCCAACGGTTGCCCGACTCCGGCGCGCAGGAGGATGCCCGGTGATGCGCCGATTGTGGATCCTGGCCGACCTGGTGCTACTCGTGGTGTGCCTCGGCGCGGCCGTGCGGAGCTGGCGCCACGGGATCAGCACCACGTGGTTCGCCGCCGTGGGGGAGCAGCCCGCCTTCGAGGCCACGCGCTATTCCGGTCCGTGGCTGGGCCTGGCCGCATTCCTGGTGGCGGTGGCCGGTCTGGCCATCGTCGACCTGGTCGCTCGCGGCGCCCGGACCCGCTGACGGCCGCAGGAATCGATCTCGGTGCGGCGACCCGCGGCGGTTGAGTGTCGCCGGAACCGGCGGACAATGGGCGGTATGAAGCGCACAGATCTCGTGAGACGGACCGCCCTCGCCGTGCTGGCCACGGGATCCGTCGGCGCTGCCGCCGTCGTACCGGCCGCCGCCGCACCCGTGGTCCCGGCGCCCGCACCGCCCAGCGCTCCCGCGGTCTCGCCGCTGGACGTGCTGCCGACCCCGTTGAACTGCCTGCTGACCACGGGCTTCGCCGTATTCTGCCTCGGCGTGCCGCTGTCGTGATCCGCCGGGCTCAGCCCCAGCGCTGATAGATGTCGAGCACCCGGGAGCCGTGGGTGCCCGGTGCGTTGAAGTAGATCGACACGGTGCCGTCGGGGTGGGCGGCGGCCTCGTTGATCACCTGGCGCAGCGACGCGTGGATATTGCCGTTCTCGTCGCGATAGAGCTGGGTATCGGGCTGCAGCCCCGCACCCATGCGATTCTGCGGAATCACCTTGGTGACGAGCGCGGGGAGCGGACCGTCCGCCAGGGCGGCGGTCTCGTCGTGCGACAGGTTCATTCCGATCCGCCCCTGATCGGGCTGGGCGACCGGGGTGCCCGCCGCGGCCGAGGCGGCGCCGCCGAGCGCGGCGGTGATCCCGGCGATGAGCAGGGCTGTGCTGAGCAGGATGGTTCGCATGAAATCCCTCCCGGCCGTTGGTGAGTCGTACCTTCGAGACTACGGATCAGCAATCGTTCAGCGACCGATATAGAGAGAAAGACGCTCCGGCGTGTTGCGGTTTCGGGTGTTTCTTGCGAGAGATGAAGGTGGCGGGAGCAAATCATGAGACAAGTCCTCGGCCTCGGCGTACGCCGGAAGGCGGTGTGCCGTGGCTCACCCCACTACACCCTGTCGTCGACCGGCCCGGGCACAACTGCGACACTGGGGGCCGTGAGTTCCTCTCCGCGCGCGACCCAACTGCCCGTGCCGGTCTCCGCCAGCCTCTTCGAACGCGCCGCCGCGATCATTCCCGGCGGCGTGAACTCGCCCGTGCGGGCCTTCAAATCCGTCGGCGGCACACCGCGATTCATCGCCTCGGCGCGCGGCTGCACACTCACCGATGCCGACGGCAACGACTATGTCGACCTGGTGTGCTCCTGGGGTCCGATGATCCTCGGCCACGCGCATCCGGCCGTGGTGGAGGCCGTGCGGCGCGCCGCCGTCGCCGGGGTGTCGTTCGGCGCGCCGACCGAGGCGGAGATCGAGCTGGCCGAGGCCATCGCCGCACGGGTCGATCCGGTGCAGCGGGTGCGGCTGGTGAACTCCGGCACCGAGGCCACGATGAGCGCGGTCCGGCTGGCGCGCGGCTTCACCGGCCGCAGCAAGATCGTCAAGTTCGCCGGGTGCTACCACGGCCACGTGGACGCGCTGCTGGCCGACGCCGGTTCGGGGGTAGCGACGCTGGGCCTGCCGACCTCGCCGGGCGTCACGGGCGCGCAGGCCGCCGACACCATCGTGCTGCCGTACAACGACCTCGACGCCGTGGCCGCGGCCTTCGCCGAATATCCGGACCAGATCGCCTGTGTCATCACCGAGGCCGCGGCCGGGAATATGGGCGCGATCGCGCCGGAGCCGGGATTCAACGAGGGGCTGCGCGGCCTCACCTCCGCGCACGGCGCGCTGCTGATCATGGACGAGGTGATGACCGGGTTCCGGGTGAGCCCGGCCGGGTGGTACGGCATCGACGGTGTCGCGGGCGACCTCTACACCTTCGGCAAGGTGATGAGCGGGGGGCTTCCGGCGGCCGCTTTCGGCGGCCGCGTCGACATCATGAACCACCTCGCCCCGATCGGCCCGGTGTACCAGGCGGGCACGCTGTCCGGGAACCCGGTTGCCGTGGCCGCGGGCCTGGCCACCCTGCGCAACGCCGACGACGCGGTGTACGCCTCCCTCGATCGCAACGCGCGGCGGCTCGGGACCCTGATCACCGAGGCCCTGACCGCCGCGGGCGTCGCCCACGTCGTGCAGTTCGCGGGCAATATGGTGAGCGTGTCCTTCGCCGATCGTCCGGCCACCGACTACGCCGCCGTCAGGGCCACCGAGACCTGGCGCTTCCCGGCGTTCTTCCATGCTCTGCTCGATCGTGGCGTGTATGCGCCACCGAGCGCATTCGAGTCATGGTTCGTCTCCGCCGCGCTCGACGAGGACGCATTCTCCCGTATCGCCGCCGCCCTGCCTGCCGCCGCCGCGGCCGCGGCGGCGGCCACTCCCGAAGGATCCAGCGCGTGAGCGAACCCGAACAGCTCGAATCGACCCCCGCCGCGTCCGGCGCCGACTCGAACGCGAACTCCGAGCCCGTGCGCCCCGAGGTGACCGAGGCGCGGTCCGGCGCGGATTCCGGTGCGGCCGTGACGCTTCCCGGCGATGTCGCCGCCGACACCGAGACCATCGTGCATGTGATGCGGCACGGCGAGGTGCACAATCCGAAGGGGATCCTGTACGGGCGGCTGCCCGGATTCAGCCTGTCGGTGGCCGGGCGGTCGCAGGCCTCGAGCGTGGCGCGGGCCCTGTCCGAGCACGACATCTCGCTGGTCGTCGCGTCGCCGCTGCAGCGTGCCCAGGAGACCGCGGAACCCATCGCGGTCCAGCACGGCGTGGTCGTGCGCACCGACGACAACCTCATCGAGGCGGGCAACACCTTCGAGGGCCTGCGCGTGTCGGTCGGCGACGGCGCGCTGCGCAAGCCGCGGCACTGGTGGAAGCTGCGCGACCCGTTCACCCCGTCGTGGGGCGAGCCCTACCTGCAGATCGCGCACCGCATGCTGGCGGCGGTCAACAAGGCGCGGGTGGAGGCGGCCGGACACGAGGCGGTGCTGGTCTCGCATCAGCTGCCGGTGTGGACGCTGCGCCGCTTCCTGGAGGGCAAGCGGCTGTGGCACGACCCGCGGCATCGGCAGTGCTCCCTGGCATCGCTGACTTCGCTGGTCTACCAGGGCGATACGCTCATCGACATCGTCTATTCGGAGCCCGCGGGGGAGTCGGATCCGCGGGTGACCGGGGCATGAGACGGGGGCTGCCGGTCCTACTGGCCTGCGCCGCCCTGGTGGCCGCGCTGGCCGGATGCTCCACCGGTTCGGACGCGGTGGTCTCCGGCGGCACCTTCGATTTCGTTTCGCCGGGCGGCAAGACCGAGATCTTCTACGATCCGCCCGCGAGCCGCGGCACCATCGGCACGATGTCCGGGCCGGACCTGCTGGCCTCGGACAAGAAGATCTCCGTGGACGACTTCCCGAATCAGGTTGTGGTGCTGAATCTCTGGGGTCAGTGGTGCGGCCCCTGCCGTTCCGAGGCCCCGGCGCTGGAGCAGGTCTACGAGCAGTCCAAGGGCCGGGGCGTCGCGTTCCTGGGCATCAATGTGCGTGATCCGCAGCAGGACAAGGCCCAGGATTTCGTGACCGACGCCCGCGTCGGCTACCCGTCGATCTACGACCCCGAGATGCGCACCCTGCTCGCCCTCGGCGGCAAGTTCCCCACCAGCGTCATCCCCACCACCCTCGTCCTGGACCGCCAGCACCGGGTGGCCGCGGTCTTCCTCCGCCCGCTCCTGGCCGAGGACCTCCAACCGGTAGTCGACCGCATCGCCGCGGAGGCCTCCCAGTGAGAACCCAGCCCACGCCGCACCCCGTGCGTGTTCTCGCACCCGCTGCAAGCGCCGCAGAGGGTGCGCGAACCAACGCGGGGTGCGTGAACCGGGGGTGGCGGGCGTGAGTGTGCTTGCGGGGGTGGGGGATTCGTTTCAGCAGACGGCGGCGTCGGGGCCGCTGGTGCTCGCGTTGGGGGCGTGCTTGCTCGCGGGGCTGGTGTCGTTCGCGTCGCCCTGCGTGGTGCCGTTGGTGCCCGGGTACCTGTCGTACCTGGCCGGGCTCGTGGGCGCCGAGGCGCCGCCGGTGACCGCTGCCGAGGCGAAGGGCGCGCAGACCACGTTGATCGAGAAGACCGGGCGGATGCGGGTCGCGGGGGCCGCGGGGCTTTTCGTGGCCGGATTCACTGTGGTCTTCGTGCTGGCCTCGGTGACCGTCTTCGGGGTGATCCAAACCCTGAACGTGAATCGTGAACTGCTGCAGCGCATCGGCGGTGTCGTCACCATCGTCATGGGGCTGGTATTTCTCGGGTTGATCCCCGCGCTGCAGCGCGACACCCGGATGCATCCGCGGCGGCTGACCGGCGTCGTCGGAGCGCCTCTGCTGGGCGCGGTGTTCGCGCTGGGCTGGACGCCTTGCCTGGGTCCCACGCTGTCCGGTGTGATGGCCGTTTCCGCCGGAACCGAAGGGGCCACGGCCGCCCGGGGCGTGGTGCTGACCGTCGCCTACTGCCTGGGTCTCGGACTGCCGTTCGTGATCCTGGCGTTCGGGTCGGCCAGCGCGCTGCGCGGCGTCGGCTGGCTGCGCCGCAATTCGCGCACCATCCAGGTGATCGGCGGGATCCTGCTCGTCGCCGTCGGGATCGCCCTGGTCACCGGCCTGTGGGATCAGTTCGTCGGGTGGGTGCGCAATGTATTCGTCTCCCAGGTGACCCTTCCGATCTGACATGACAGCAACGATGACTCCCGCCCCGGCCCACCCGCCCCGCCAGTCGCTCCCGCGCCGCGCGTGGGCGCTGCTGCGCAATACCTGGCGCGGGCTGACCAGCATGCGCACCGCGCTGATGCTGCTGTTCCTGCTGGCACTCGCGGCCATTCCCGGAGCGCTGCTGCCGCAGCGCAGCCTCAACGCGCAGAAGGTCGACAAGTACATCGCCGACCGGGGCGCGCTGGGGCCGTGGATGGATCGGCTGCAACTGTTCGACGTGTTCTCCAGCTTCTGGTTCACCGCGATCTACGCGCTGCTGTTCGTGTCGCTGGTGGGCTGCATCGTGCCGCGGGTGTTCGACCACTACAAGGCCTGGCGCACGCAGCCGGTCAAGGCGCCGCGCAACCTGACCCGGCTGCCGCACCACTACTCCACCAGCGTCGACGGGTCGGCGCAGGACGTGATCGCCGAGGCGCGCAAGCAATTGCGCGGGTGGCGGGTCGTCGAGCGCGACGGGGCGAAGGACGGCGAGCGGACGCTCGCGGCGGAGAAGGGCTACGTTCGCGAGCTCGGCAATATCGTCTTCCACCTGGCACTGGTCGCCCTGCTGGTGGCGATCGCGGCCGGGAAGCTGTTCGGCTACGAGGGCAACGTCATCGTCGTCGCCGACGACGGGCCGGGCTTCTGCACCACCTCGACCGCGGCCTTCGACTCCTTCCGCGCCGGGCGGGTCAACGACGGCACGGGACTCACGCCACTATGCGTGCGCGTCAAGGACTTCCGGGCCGACTACCTGTCGAACGGGCAGGCCGAGATGTTCACCGCCGACATCTCCTACCAGTCCGGCGCGGACCTGGCGAACGACACCTGGCGCGACACCACGATCCAGGTGAACCACCCGCTGCGGGTGTCGGGCGACCGCGTGTATCTGGGCGGGCACGGGTACGCGCCGACCTTCACCGTCACCTATCCGGACGGCCAGACGCGCACGGAGACGACGCAGTGGCGTCCCGACGATCCGACGACCTTCCTGTCCAGCGGGGTCATGCGGTTCGATCCGCCCGGCGGCATGTTCGGCAGCGAGCAGGAGCGCCGCAAGCACCAGATCGCGATCGAGGGCCTGTTCGCGCCCACCGCCCTGCTGCACGGCAATCTGCTGACCTCGTCGTATCCGGGGCTCACCGATCCGGCGGTGGCCATCGACATCTATCGCGGCGAGACCGGCCTGGACACCGGCCGCGCGCAGTCGCTGTTCGCACTGGACTCGGAGATGATCAAACAGGGTCGGCTGGCCAAGGAGCAGCGGGTGAATCTGCGCCCGGGTGAATCGGCCACACTGTCCGACGGCACCAAGGTGACCTTCGACGGCGCCGAGGAGTACGCGAGCCTGCAGGTCTCGCACGATCCGGCGCAGGGCTGGGTGCTGGCGAGTGCGCTCACGATGATGGCTGGATTGCTGGTATCGCTGCTGGTGAAGCGCCGCCGGATCTGGTTGCGGGCGTATCCGGACGCCCGCGGCGATGATGAACGACGTACTGTAGTAGAAATGGGCGGCCTGGCTCGGACCGACCAGGCGGGCTGGGGCAGCGAATTCGACCGCTTGCGGATCCGGCTGCTGGACAGCGACGCCCCCGACAGCACGAGAGAGTGACCATGCCGATCGACGAGACTCTCACCGGATACAGCAATCTCGCCTTCAAGACGGCGTTCGTCATCTACGTCTTGGTGCTGGCGATGCTGATCGTGCAGTACGCCTCGGCGCGCAGCAAGCAGACGGCCGAGCGCGAACTCGTCACGGTCGGCGGCTCGGGGAGCGACCCGGCCGCCCCGGGGCGGGTGGCGGCGCCGCCCGCGCGGTCGCTGCCGGAGCGGTTCGGCAATATGGCGTTCTCGGTGCTGTTCGTCGCGATCGGGCTGCATCTGGCGTCGATCGTGTTGCGCGGCTTCGCGACTCACCGGTTCCCGCTCGGGAACATGTACGAGTTCATCACCATGGCGACCGCCGCGGCCGTGGTGACCGGCATGGCCTTCATGCACGACCGGCGGTATCGCTCGATGTGGGTGTTCCTGCTGGCGCCGGTGCTGATCCTGATGTTCCTGGCCGGTCAGGTGCTGTACGCCGAGGCGGCCCCGGTGGTTCCGGCGCTGAAGTCGTTCTGGCTGCCCATCCACGTCACCATCGTCAGCGTCGGCAGCGGCATCTTCATGTTGTCCGGCGTGGCGAGCCTGCTGTTCCTGCTGCGGGTCCGCCAGCCCGAGGGCGGCGAGTCGAATAACGTGCTGGGCGCTCTGGCCCGCCGCCTGCCGGACGCCCGCACTCTCGACCGCCTCGCCTACAAGACCACCATCGTCGGTTTTCCGCTGTTCGGCGCCGGCGTCATCCTCGGCGCGATCTGGGCCGAATCGGCCTGGGGCCGTTTCTGGGGCTGGGACCCGAAGGAAACGGTCTCCTTCATCGCGTGGGTCATCTACGCCGCCTACCTGCACGCCCGCGCTACCTCGGGCTGGCGCGACACCAAGGCCGCATGGATCAACGTGGCAGGCTTCGTAGCCATGCTGTTCAACCTGTTCATCATCAACATCGTGGTGAGCGGGCTGCACTCGTACGCCGGACTCAACTGAAACCATCTGCCTGCGGAAAGTCCGAGAGGTTTGGTACGACGGTCTCATTTTTCGGCACCTAATACGTACCGACGGTGCGTTGGTACTCGGGGACGCCATTCCATGCAACCGGATCTGGTTGCAGAATCCGGTATCATGAATGTATGACACATGCGATGACAGTCCGGCTGGACGAAGAGACCTACCAGAGACTCAGGGACCTTGCGGCCTCCGCACCGTCGCAGTCCGCTGCCGTCGTCGCGGCGATCCGGGAGGCGTGGGAGCATCTCCAGGAGGAGAAGCTGCTCGCTGCCTATCAAGCCGTGGTCGCGGAGTCTCCGGCCTACCCGTACGAGAACGAGGACGAGCGCACCGCGCTCCGGGCCCGCCGTAATGCCCGGCAGGCCACCACGTGACCGCGGCACCGGTCCGCGGCCAGGTATACCGGTCAGACCTCGGCTACGGCGCGAAGCCGTGGCTGATCGTGTCGAACAACGCCCGCAACCGAGTCACGGCGGATGTGCTCGCCGTCCGTCTGACCACGACGAAGCGAGAGCTGCCGACCTGGGTTCCACTCGGCCCGTCCGACCCACTCGGCGGATTCGTCAATGCCGACAACATCGAGACTCTCGGCAAGGGCGAACTCGGCGAATACCTCGGCACACTCGCACCGGCATCCATGCTCGCCGTGAACCGCGCCCTGAGCATCGCCCTCGGCCTCCCGTAACCTCGATCCGGCACTTGCATGGCGGAGTGGTCTCGATCAACTTGGCAACAACTTGTCGTAGCGTCGTGTCCACCCTGCCACCACAATTGCTCAACGCCACTGACATTCAAACCCGCAGGTAGATGCGCTATCTATCGCTCTTCGTCAGCAGCAAACTGCGGGATACGTTTTCGTCATCAACATCGTGGTGAGTGGATTGCACGGCTACGCGGGGTTGAACTGAGTTTCAGTCGTTCGGGTCGATGCGGAAGACCGGGCAGCGGGGGGCCGCGGCGGCGAAGGCGTCCGGGTCGGGGGATTCGACTACGCCTGTCTTGACGAAGAATTGGACGCCGTGGGGGACCTCGCGGGGGAAGGCGCGCAGGATCGGTGCGCGTTGTTCCGGGGGGAGTTCGACCAGGGCGACGCGTTGGCGCTTGCGGCCCTTGGCCAGTTCGCCCCAGCCTGCGGCGCGGGCGTTCTTCACCCAGTCGGCGGTCTCGAAACCGCCTACGACATAGGTGATTCCGTCCACGGTCAGCGGTGACACCGGGGTGGTGCGCAGTTCGCCGGACTTGCGGCCCGGGACCGAGAGCACCCGCATGGTGCCCAGGGCCAGTCCGGCCCGCTGCAGGGTGACGATCACCTTGTTGAACGGCTTCAACCGTCTGCGCATCCGGTCGATATCGGTTCTTCCCATGGCTTTGTCTCCTTATTCTTGTGCGCCGGAAGCGCTTTCGGGTTCCGGCCACGGCACGTCGCCGTGTTCGATGTCGGCGGCGGTCTGTGTCAGCCAGTCGATCTCGCAGGCGCGCATTCGTTGGAGGTACTCGGTCTCCAGCAGCACGACTCGCGGCAGGCCGCCCTCGACGGCTTCGAGTTCCATTGCCGCCCGCTCCGACTCGGCCGCCAGGTGCTCGGCCCGCTTGCGCAGCAGTGCTGCCGCATCGGCCGGGCGCAGCCCCGCCAGGTGCGCGAGTCCGGCGACGAACCGCGGGAATTCGTTCACCGGCTCACCGATGAACTCGTTCATCAAGTCGCGCAGCGTGTCTCGACCCGCATCGGTGATCGCATAGGTTGTCCGTTCCGGCCGCGCACCGGCCCGCGACGTCTCCGTGGGAGTGAGCAGCCCCGCCCGCTCGAGTCGACCGATGCTGTCGTACAGCGACCCGCCGCGCATCTTGACCGTGTCGGCAATGCGCCGCTCCCGCATCGTCACCTTCATCTCATACGGGTGGCGCGGTTGCTCCGCCAGCAATGCCAACACCGCCAAGGTCAGCGGCGACCCCACCGCCCGCAGCGGCCGCTCCATGAAGCCTCCGTATAGTCGAACTCGTTTAGTCGAATTCGACTATACGTTGCGTCGGGCGTGCCGACAAGATGCGATGTGGGCGAAAGGCGTGGGTCCACGGCTACGCTGCCGTTTCATGCAGACGGCCGGGTCACGCCACGTGTGGTACGCCGCGTACGGCTCCAACCTGTTCGAGCGGCGGTTCGACTACTACCGCGAGGGCGGGAATCCGCCGGGGACCGGCCGGGTGTACCCGGGCTTTCGTGATCCGACGCCGCCGCGGGCGAGTCGGCCGATCACGCTGCCCGGCACGATCTACTTCTCGTGGGAGAGCCCCGTGTGGACGGGCGGGATCGCGTTCTATGCCCACAATCCCGCCGACGGGTGGCCTGTGGCTGCTGCCGCGCGGGGGTATCTGCTGACCGTCGAGCAGTTCGACGATCTGCTCGCGCAGGAGATGTACCGGGTTCCCGGGGCGACGGCGGGCCTGGATCTGGGTGAGGTGGTGCGGCGCGGCAAGGTCGGATTGGGGGATGGGCGGTATGAAACTCTGCTTCACGTAGCGGATCTCGACGGATTTCCGGTCTTGACCTTCACCTCGCCATGGGATCCCGAAACCGTGGAGTTGAACAGGCCGACGGCGCGGTATCTCGGCATGCTGGCTGCCGGGCTTCGGGAGTCGCACGGGTGGACGTCGGGGAAAATTCTGTCATATCTCGCCGAATTGCCTGGCGTACAGGGGTTCTGGAGCCTCGGCGAACTCACCGAAGTAGTGGGCGCTTCGCGTGGGGCGTGATCGAAGGCGCCCCACGCGAGGGACGCTCAGCTCACCTCGAGCACGATCTTTCCGCGCGCCCTGCCCTTTTTGCTCAGTTCCAGCGCCGCGGCGGCCTGGGCGAGTGGCAGCGCCGTATCGATGGGGACGGTGAGCTTTCCGGCGTCGGCCAGGTCGGCGAGTGTGGCGAGGTCGGCCGCGGAGGGCCGGACCCAGACCAGGTGGCCGCCCTTGTCGCGGACCGTTCCGTCGGCGACGGAGGCGATACGCGAGCGGTCCCGCAGGAGTTCTTGCGAGACATCGACGACTCCGCTACCCGCGAAATCGACCGCGGCGTCGATGCCTTCGGGAGCGAGTGCGCGCACCAGGTCCGCCAGGCCGTCGCCGTAGGTGACCGGCTCGGCGCCGAGGGAGCGCAGGAAGTCGTGGTTGCGTTCGCTGGCGGTGCCGATCACGCGGGCGCCGCGCGCGACGGCGATCTGCACGCCCAGCGACCCCACGCCACCGGCCGCGGCGTGCACCAGCACCGTCTCGCCGGCGGACAGGCCGACGCGCTCGAAGGACTGGTACGCCGTGAGGCCCGCGAGCGGCAATCCGGCCGCCTGCTGCCAGCTCAGCGCGGCCGGTTTGCGGGCCAGCGTCCGCACCGGCGCGGCGACCAGTTCGGCATAGGTGCCGTGCTGCACCTCATCGCGACGGACGTATCCCATCACCTCGTCGCCGACCTGATACTCGGGCACGTCCTCGCCCAGCTGCTCGACGACCCCCGCCACATCCCAGCCCGGAATCAGCGGGAAATGCGCATACATCATCGGGTCGAGATATCCGGCCAGCACCTTCCAGTCCACCGGGTTCACTCCGGCGGCTTTCACCCGGATCAGCACCTGATCCGGACCCACCTTGGGGGTCGGCAGTTCACCGAACTCCAACACTCCGGGTTCGCCGTAGCTGTCGGCAAGGATCGCTTTCACATGTCAGCCCAACAGTCCGTTCGCGCTGGTAATTCCCCTGGCCGCCGCGTGCGGCCGAACGACCGGTCACGGCTATCGTGGGCGCGTGCTGGTGTGGATCAACGGGCCGTTCGGCGGCGGGAAGACCCAGACGGCGTTCGAGATGCGCCGGCGGCTGCCGGGCAGCGTGGTGTGCGATCCGGAGAACGTCGGTTACGGGCTGCACCGGACGATGCCCGCGGCGCTGCGCGGGGACTTCCAGGACATCCCGGCGTGGCGGCAGGGTGTGTTCGAGGTGCTTGACCGGGTGCTGCGCGGCCACGAGGGTGTCGTGATCGCGCCCATGACCGTCGTGGAGCCCGAGTACTTCGCAGAGACGGTCGGCCGGTTGCGTGAAAATGGCCATGACGTAAGACATTTCGCCCTCCTGGCCGAGCGGGACACGGTGGTGCGCCGATTGCGCCGCCGCGCGCTGTTCGGATTGCGTCCCGAGGAATTCGCCCTCGGCAAACTCGATCGCTGCCTGGATCGGCTGCGCGGCCCGGAATTCACCGAGCACCTGTGGACCGACGACGCGGACATCCCCGCGGTCGCCGAGCGCATCGCGGCGAGCGCCGGAATCGAGCTCGAGCCGAACACCCAGGGGCGGCTGCGTGGCCGGTTGTCCCGGGCACGGGTGGCGCTCGGGCACATTCGTCTCTGAGCGGCCGGAAATTCATTGGCCTCGATCCGGCGGACTCGTTTAGCGTCGCGGCCATGGCCTACGAACAGCCGCTGGCATATGCCCTGGGTCTGGAAGGCGTTGCGCTGCTTCGCGCTTTCGGCGGGGAGTACGGGCGGGAATTCACGCAGGAGCGGATCGCCGAGATTCGCCGGTTGCTCGACGACGAGACGTTGGGGCAGGGACTTGCCGTCGACCACGTAGAGACCGTCGAGGGCTACGGCATCTGGGCCGAGACCTACGACGGGCCCAATCCGGCCTTCGGATTCGACGAGCCGATGGTGCGCGAGGTCGCGGGGAGCCTGCCGCCCGGTACGGCGCTGGACGCGGCCTGCGGAACCGGCCGAGTGGCGGCGGTATTGGCCGACTGCGGGCACCGTGTCATCGGCGTCGACAGCTCGCCGGACATGCTCGACCACGCGCGAAAGCGGTTGGCGGACGTGGATTTTCGGGTCGGTGGGCTGGATCGACTGCCGGTCGAGGACAACGCGGTGGACGTGGTGACCTGCGCGCTCGCACTATCGCACGTCCCCGACCTGGATCCGGTGCTGCGCGAGTTCGCCCGGGTGCTCCGGCCCGGCGGCCACGTGCTGCTCACGGACATGCACCCCGAGCAGATTGCCCGCACCCACGTCCCGACGGTTCGCCGTCCGGACGGATCGGCCGCCCGCGTACGCGTCCACCAGCACCGGACCGGCGACTATGTACGCGCCGCACTCGCCGCCGGGCTGAGTGTGCTCCGCTGCGAGGAACCCTCGCTGCCGTCATCGCCCGACCTGCCCGAACCCACCGCCGACCCCGGCCCGTGGGAGGCCTGGCCCTGGTCACTCGCCGCCCTGGTCCCCGCCGCCACCCACGCGGCGAACACCGGTGTCCCCGCCGTAATCCTCTTCCACCTCCAACGGCGCTAACCGCCCTCCCCAGGCTCACGCACCCGTGTGAGTTCGCTGTTGGCGATGCGGACGGCGTCGGCGCCCGCGGCCTTGGCGTCGCGGCGGTCCCGGTTCGGGGTGGCCTCCCGCTCGCGGTCGACCCTGCCCTGCATGCGCTCGGTGTGCGGCGAGGTCGCCGGGCCGGTGCCGGAGGCCGCCCGCGCCGCCTCGCGCGCGGTGTCGCGGTCCCGGCGGGCCGCCGCCTGCTGGCCGCCCCGCTTTCGGCGTGCGTCCTGCGACATGTGCTCCTGCTCGTGCATCGGTCACCTCCGGTCGCGTGGGGGACCGGTTCAGTATGCGCCGGATCGGCCGACCGCAGGACCGTGCGGCGGAATTACCGCCCTGGCGTGGGGAAACGTCGCACAGGCGGTGTGCAGGGCGGCGCGGGCGGCCGCGATGGCCGGATGCGCGCCGGTGCCGCGGCGGTAGGCCAGCCGGGTGCGGCGGCGGGTCGGCAGCGGGGTGAGCGTGACGCCGCCGGGCGATTCCAGCGCGCCCAGTTCCGGGACGAGCGCCACGCCCTGGCCCGCGGCGACCAGAGCGAGCACCGTGCCGAAGTCGTCGGCCTGGTGGCGGATGTGCGGCGTGAAACCCGCTGCCTCGCAGGCTCGTACGGTCATAAGATGGCAGAGGGTGCCCGGCGTGCTGGCGATCCACAGTGAATCTCGATGTGCCGCAAGCGGTTCGGTGGACAGGGAAGCCAGGTAGACGGTCTCTTCCAGGAATGGCTCGGTGTCCAAGCCGGTTTCGGGCGCGGTGGGCACATAGTCGTACTCCTGCACCAGGGCGATATCGAGAGCCTCGGCGCGCAGCGCGGCCGGTGCGCTCACCGGATCCAGCTCGGAGACGAGTAGTTCCAGGCGCGGATGATCGCTGCTCAACGCCACGAGCGCGGGCGACAGCAGCGCGCGGACCGCGGTCGGGAAGGCCCCGATGCGCAGGATTCCGGTGAGTTCCGTTCGGGCCGTGGCGAGTTCGGCGGAGGCCTGTTCCAGCACCGCGAGAATGGTTTCCGAATGCTCGACCAGGCGGAGCGCCGCGGGAGTGAGGGCGACGCTGCGCCCGGTCCGCTCCAGCAGCGCGACCCCGGCCTCGCGCTCGAGGGCGGCCAGCTGCTGCGATACCGCCGATGGAGTGTAGGCGAGGGCCTCGGCGACGGCCGCGATGGTGCCGCGCTGGGAGAGTTCGCGCAGCAGGCGGAGCCGCCGGACCTCGAGCATCAGTTCATCTTACGCTCGGCCGCAGAAACCTGAAATAGACGTGAATCCTAGGATCGGCCAGTCTGGAGGTATGACGCTTTCCGGTCTGTTCGTTCCGCTGATCACGCCGTTCACCGCCACCGGTGACCTGGCGACCGACGCACTGGAGCGACTGGCGCACGAGGCGATCGACGCGGGCGCCGCGGGGCTGGTCGCGCTGGGGACGACCGGTGAACCCGCGACCCTTACCGCGGACGAGCGCCGGCGCGTCGTCGACGTGTGCGCCACCGTCAGCCGGGAGCGGCAGGTGCCACTGGTCGCCGGGACTGGATCGAATTGCACGGCAGATTCGGTGCGGGCGTTCGCTGCGCTGGACGGGCGCGTCACCGCCGCGCTGGTGGTGGTGCCCTACTACACGCGACCCTCCGAGGAGGGCGTGGTCGAGCACTTCCGCAGGCTCGCCGCGTCCAGCCCGGTGCCGCTGCTGATCTACAACATCCCGTACCGCACCGGTCGCCCGCTCGGCGTCGAAACCCTGTGCCGCCTGGCCGAATTGCCCGGTGTCATCGGTTTCAAGCACGCCGTCGGCGGCATCGACGCGGCCACGGTCGGATTCATGAGCAGATGCCCCGCCGACGTGGCCGTTCTCGGTGGTGACGATCTGTACGCCGCCCCGCTGCTGGCCATGGGCGCCTCCGGGGCGATCCTGGCCAGCGCCAATGTCGCGCCCGCCGCCTATGTCGAGATGACCGCCGCGTGGCGGCACGGCCCGCTGGAGCGGGCTCGATCTCTCGGTAATCTGCTGGCCGCCGTGTCGGAGACATTGTTCGCCGAGCCGAATCCGGTTGTCATGAAAGGCGTTCTAGCCGCGCAGGGCCGTATACCGAGCCCGGTGGTCAGGCTACCGCTGTTGCCCGCGACCGATGTGGCCGTCGATGCGGCGCTGGCCGCACTGGACCGCAGCTATGCGGCTCCGATCTGATTCGTCACCGCCAGCGCCGCGAATACGCCGCGCAGAGATCTCGCGCAAGGAATGAGATCAGCGATCGGTGCCAGATTCCCCATCTCGATGCCGATGGTCGATGCGCCAGAGAAATTCGGGGTCGTCGTCCGGGCCGATGACCTTTCGCTGCGTGGGACCGGCGCCGAGTCGATGCGAACGCTCGGGTCCGAACGCCTTCCAGCACAGCACCGCGACAGCTACGACCGCGATGAGTGCCAACAGGTACGTCACGTCACTCACCTCCTGTCATCGAGAGTAATCCGTGTCCGTACCTGCGGCACCGCACTCACGCGAAATAGGAGCTTAGGAGTGGCTCGCCTCCGTGGTCAGGGACCTCAGCAGCTGCATCACCTCGGACTCACGGAAACGACGGTGGCCGCCCGGGGTGCGCAGCGAGCCGAGTCGCCCGGCGTGCGCCCAGCGGGTGACGGTCTTCGGATCTACGTGGAACAGTGCCGCTACCTGGCCGGGGGTCAGGAGGCTCTCCTGGCCGTTGACGGAACCCAACGTGCGGCTCGCCGCGGTGATCGCAGTCATTCGCAAACCTTTCCGTAATCGACAGTCCCTCATCAGATAGCGACATCGTTGCACTGACACCCCCAGGTACTCGAACGATCTAACGTTGGTAAAGGGGAAGTAATAGACAAATCGGATATGCGTACGGCTTGGTAGCGTGCCGACAGCGACTGTCCAGCGAATATGCGGTGATTTCGCCCGAGCCGGACAGCGGGCGGGGCGGTGGTTCGGCGCGGGCGTCGCTTACGCTGGTCGACGTGAGTGATCCATCCCTACCGAACGACGCTCCGGTCGATCGCGCCCAGGGCTCGGCGGGCGGGCGGCTGGCGCGCAACCTGGTGCTGTACACCCTCGCCCGGCTGCTGCTGGTCGCGGTCATCGCCGCGGTCATCGTCGTGCTGGCGCGTTTGCTGGCGGTGGATATTCCGCTGATCGTGGCGCTGTTGTTCGCGTTGATCGTCGCCATGCCGCTGTCGCTGGTGCTGTTCAAGCGGCTGCGGGCGCGCGTGAACCAGGACATCGCGGCTGTCGACGAGAGGCGCCGCACCGACAAGGCGCAGTTGCGGGCGCGTATGCGGGGCGAAGACCCACGGTGAGGCGCGCGGCCGCGCAAATGGGCTGCAGCTGTATCTGACGAACGAATTCACCGATCCCACAGTCGGTCTCGAGCATCGGCTGTCGGGATCGAACCCCGCGAAATTCGCTGGTGGCGAAACCACGGATGCGATGTCAATTTTTGTTGACGCCGCTCGGATGTCAACGTAAATTGACGTACATGAGTGAAGCGACAACGCTGGCGGCAGCCGCCGGTAGCCCCGACCCCAAGGTCGGCCTGCGGGCGGTGCTCGCGCTGCGCCGGTTGCTCGAGCGGCTGGAGGCGATCCAGGTGGCCAACGCCCGAAACCAGGGCTGGTCCTGGCAGGCGATCGCCGAGGCGCTCGAGGTCAGCCGTCAGGCGGTCCACCAGAAGTACAACCGGAGAGGCGGGATCAGCTGATGTTCGAAAGATTCGACAAGGCGGCGAAATTCGCGGTCGTCAACGCCCAGGAGGAGGCGCGCGAGCTGCGGTCGCCGAGTATCGAGGTCGAGCATGTGCTGCTGGGCCTCGCGGCGAGCCCCGACGAGGCATTGCGAAAAGTGCTGTCCGCCAAGGGCATCTCCGCGGAAGGCATTCGAGAGACCTTGTACGACAGGCTGACCGGCGACAGCAAGGTGGCCGACGAACCGCTCGGCGAGGAGGATGCCGCCGCGCTGCGCTCCATCGGCATCGATCTCGACGCCGTCCGCGAGAGTCTGGAGGCCACCTTCGGCGAGGACGCGCTCGATCGGGCCGTCCCGGCCGCGGAGCAACCGCGCCGCGGCCGGTTCCGGCTGGGCGGGAGCATGAGGTTCGGGCACATCCCGTTCACCTCGGGGGCCAAGAAGGTGCTGGAACTGTCTCTGCGCGAGGCGATCTCGCGCGGCGACGACCGCATCGAGGCCGGGCACGTCCTGCTCGGCGTGCTGCGCGCCCCGAACGAGACGACCCGGGAGCTGCTGGGCGGCGCCGACGGAATGGCGGGATTGCGCCGCGCGGTGCACGACCTGCTCGATCGGGCGGCCTGACGACATGCGCGTGTGCCCGGTGGCCGCTACGCCCGGTCTTCGGGCGCGGCGGCCATTAGCATGTCGCCATGGTCCTCTTGCTACGCCTGATCATCAACGCGGTCGCGATCTGGCTCGCCGCCGCCTGGGTCGGCGACATCGAGCTGGTCAGCCCGGACGATCAGGGCACCGGCGCCAAGATCGTGGTGGTGCTGGTCGTGGCCGTGATCTTCGGCCTGATCAACGCCCTGGTGAAGCCGATCGTGAAGCTGCTGTCGCTGCCGCTGGTGATCGTCACGCTGGGCCTGTTCCTGCTGGTGATCAACGCCCTGATGCTCTGGCTGACCGCCAAGATCACCGAGACCACGGACTACGGCCTGCGGGTGCACGGGTTCTGGGCGGCGGTGCTGGGCGCCATCATCATCACCCTGGTCAACTGGGTGCTGGGGATTCTGGTGCCCGACAGGGACTAGGGCAGCGCCAGGGCGATCGCGGTGAGGATCGACCACGCCAGCATCGCCAGGCCCGTGTCGCGCAGCGACGGAATGAGTCCCGGCCCGTTCTGCCCGCCCCGCACCGGGGCGTTGGAGCGCGCGGCGAGGGGCAGCGCCAGCAACCCCGCCAGCGCCCACGGGGAGCGGATCGCCAGCAGCACCGACGCCGCGAACGGAACCATCAGCAGGACCAGATGGAGTGTGCGGGTGCGGGTATCGCCGAGGCGCACGGCCAGCGTCGTCTTGCCGCTCGCCGAATCGGTCGGGATATCGCGCAGGTTGTTGGTGACCAGCACCGCGCTGGAGAACGTGCCCACGGCCACCGCGCCGACCAGCCCGGTCCAGTCGATTCGCTCGGCCTGGACGAACTGGGTGCCGAGCACCGCGATCAGGCCGAAGAACACGAATACCGCGATCTCGCCGAAACCGCTGTAGCCGTAGGGCTTCGCACCTCCGGTGTAGAACCACGCCCCGGCCAGGCAGGCGGCGCCCACCAGCAGCAGCCACCACGCGGTGGTGAACACCAGCACCAGGCCGATCGCCGCGGCCACCGTGAGGCTCGCGATCGCGGCGGTGCGCACCGATTCCGGGCTCGCCAGCCCCGAACCGACCAGCCGCAGCGGACCGACCCGCTCGTCGTCGGTGCCGCGGATGCCGTCGGAGTAGTCGTTGGCGTAGTTGACCCCGATGATCAGCGCCAGCGACACCAGCAGGCTCAGCATCGCCTTCCACCACACCGCGCCGTCCAGCGACGCGGCCGCGCCGGTGCCGACCAGGATCGGGGCGATCGCATTGGGGAGGGTGCGCGGGCGGGCGCCTTCCAGCCATTGTGCAGCACTTGCCATGTGCGAATCCTAGTCGCGACGCGGAGCCTCTCCGTCGAGGGTGGCGGTGGGGTGGACCTGTCGATACTTCGTCGTTAGAATTACGCCGATATATCGAAGCTGGATCCAGGGGTGTGACACACAATGAAGGTGAGCGATGTCGATTCCGCGCGCCCGAAATTCCCTCGACCGGTCACATACGATTGCGACGGCATGTTTCCTGATCACAACGGTTCCGTAGGCGCCGGGTCGGCGCACACCCGGCCGGGGACGGGCCGGGAGTCCGGGCTGCCAGCGGCGGATCAGGTGCAGGTCGCCCTGCTTGGGGAGGTCGCGGTGCGGCGCGACGGGGAGCTGGCGCCGATTCCCGGTGCGCGGGCGCGGTTGCTGGTCGCGGCGCTGGCGGTGCAGCCGGGTCGCAGTCGCAGCGCACAGGCGCTGATCGACGACATCTGGGGCGAACAACCGCCCCGGGCCCCGATGAACGCGCTGCACACGCAGGTTTCCCGATTGCGGTCGGCGCTGCCGGAAGGGGCCCTGGAGATCGGCCCGGCGGGCTATCGCCTGGTGCTACCGGAGGATCGGATCGACCTGACGCTGGCCCGGCGGTTGCAGCGCCGGGCTGCGGAGCTGCTCGACGACGGCGATGCGCAGGGCAGTCTCGACCGCGTGGCGCGGGCGCGGGCACTGTGGCGAGGCGAACCGGGATCGGATCTGCCGCCGGGGCCGGTGGCGGACGAATTGGCCGAGGTGTCGGCGGCGCGGTCGGCGGCCCTCGACGCAGTGGAACTCGCCGCTCGCGAGGCAGCGGGTGACGTCTCCGACGCGGTCGGGGTGGCCCGGCGGATCGCCGCGGCCGAACCCCTGGACGAGCCCGCCCATGCCACCCTGATGCGATTGCTCGCCGTCGACGGCCGGGCCAACGAGGCGTTGGACGTGTTCGCGACGCTGCGGGCCCGGCTGGGCGAGGAACTCGGCACCGATCCGGGGCCCGCCCTGGTGGCGCTGAACACCGCCATCCTGCGCGGGGATCCGTTGCCCGGCGGCGATACGGGACGGGCGGCGCGGACCGAACGCAATCCCGCACAGCAGGTTTCCACGGCGCAGCACGCACTGCTGCCGGACGGCGGCCGGGAATCGTCCACTCCCCAGGCGCTTTCGGCGATCGGCCTGCGGGCCGCGCCGAATCCGCTGCTCGGCCGCGGCGACGACCTGGACGCCCTCGAACATCTGGTGCGCACCTCGCGAGTGACCACGATCCTCGGGCCCGGCGGCACCGGAAAGACAAGGGTGGCCAACGAATTGGGCTCCCGGGTGGCCAAGGCCAAGGGGGTGGCGCTGGTCGAGCTGGCCTCCCAGCGTCCCGCTCCGGAGGGACTGGACGCCACCTGCGCCGAGATCGAGGCCGTCATCGGCACGACGCTCGGGGTGAGCGAATACTCCCGCGACACGAATATGCTGCGTCCGAACCAGGTCGTCGACGGCCGCCGTCGGCTGCGGGAGGCGCTGTCGCTGCGGCCGATGCTGCTGATCCTGGATAACTGCGAGCACCTGATCGATGCGGTAGCCGAGGTCGTCGCCGATCTGGTCGGCGCCTGCGACCAGCTGACCGTGCTCACCACCAGTCGGGCGCCGTTGGCGATCACCGCCGAAACCGTGTATCCCCTGCCGCCGTTGGCCATCGATGCGCACGGCTCACCCGCGACCGACCTGTTCGCCGCCCGCGCTCGCGCGGTGCGCCCGTCGGTGCGCCTGAATTCCGAAGTGGTGGCGCGGTTGTGCCGCACCCTGGACGGCCTGCCCCTCGCTATCGAGCTGGCGGCGGCGCGGGTGCGCACCATGAGTGTGGAGGAGATCGAGGCCGGGCTCGAACATCGGTTCACGTTGCTGCGCGGCGGCGATCGCACCTCGCCCGAACGGCATCGGACACTGCACGCGGTGATCGAGTGGAGCTGGAATCTGCTCGACCCCGAACAGCAGGTCGCGCTGCGGCGGCTGTGCCGGTTCCCGGCCGGATTCACCTTGGCCGCAGCGGAATCCGTGGCCGGGGGCGCCGACTCGATCGATTCCGCCGGTGCGGTCGAGGGTTTGGTGAGTCAGTCCCTGCTGACCGTCCTCGCCGACGACGGTGCGACGCCGACGCGCTATCGCATGTTGGAGACCGTTCGCGAATTCGGCGAGGAACAACTGGTCGCCGCCGGTGAGACCGACCTCGTCATGGACAGGATGTGTGACTGGGCAAGGGAATTCGCACTCCATGCCGCACAGCGGTATCACGGCGACGAGCAGGTCCGGACCGTGCTGTCGGTGGCCGCCGAGATGGACAATCTGCTCGCCGTGCTCCGATACGCGCTCGATCGCGCCGACCCGCTGACGGCCTACACGGTCTTCCCCGTGCTGGCCACCCTGTGGGTGATGCGTGGCGCGCACCTCGAACTGACGAGCTGGGCGCCCCGCATTCTCGCGGTGCCGCCCGGTGCGGTCCGCACACAGCGCGAGGCGGACCTGCAATTGCAGGCCTGCGTGCTGATCGGCGCGCAACTCATGTTCATCGACGCGGAGTTGCGCGCCTTCGCGACCCTGCGCATCCGCGCTCGCCGGGTGCTGCGCTCGCGGGTGCCGGTGACCCCGATGTTCCGGTATCTGGGCGAACTGATCTGTCTGCGGGTCTCTGTCACCGCGCTGGCCCGCAAGCTGGCGGCGGGCACCCGCGATGCCGACGAGGGCGTGCGGACGATGGCGTACATGCTGCGCGCCAACATGCGTGAGAACAACAGTGACGTCCACGGCTCGACGCAGGACGCGGCCCGGGTGCTGAAACTGGTCGAATCCCACGACGTGTGGGGGACCGCGATGGCCTGCCAGCACTTGGGGCAGATGTCCGCCCAGGCGGCGAACTATTGGGATTCGGCGGGCTACTACCGCCGCGCGGTGGATCAGCTGCAACTGCTGCACTCCTACGAGGAGAGCGTGGAGATCCGTAGCTACCTCGCGGTCTCGCTGATCGGCGCCGGAATGCCGGAGCAGGCCCGCGCGGAGCTGGAGCAGGCGCTGGGCATGGTGGACGACGGCACCGAACTCGACGATCCCGGGCCGCGGCCCAACCAGCGCCGCGGCACCGTGGCCGCGGGTCTCGGCGAACTCGAGCTGTGTGAGGGCGATATCGATCGCGGCCTGCGGCTGTTCCGGAGATCGCTGGTGTTGTTCTCCTGGCCGACCCAGAGCTCGTCGCCGGGGCCGGGCGACATCATGGTGGCCAGCGCGGCCCTCGACGCGCATCTGCTGCACGGCCGCCTGGACCTGGTCCCCGAGTTGCCGGAACAGTTGATCGCGGCCGGGCGGTCGCGGCTCGCCCAGTACGTCGATCTGCCGCAGATCGGCGCGGTCGCCTGTGCGGTCGGTTCGTATCTCGTCGCCGCCACGGCGGCTCCCGAGCCGGGACTGACCCTGCTCGCGCTGGCCCCGAAGGCCGGTGGGCGCCAGGACTTTCCGTCCATGCGCTGGGAGCGACATCTGGAACTGCACCGGCCCGTGGTGGGGGACGCGGCGATAGCATCGGCGCGGCAGTCGGTGGCCGGGATGAATCGGCGTCGCGCGGCGGAACGGGTCATGGGGCTGCTCGACGAAATCTCCGGTATGCACGAATGAGGCTGTCCGCCGGTCGCTTTCACGACCGGCGGACAGCCTCGATGCGGTGTGGCTCACGCCCGGCGCATGTACGCCCGAATGGCCAGCGGCGCGAAGATCGCGATCACGGCGACCGAGCCGACCAGGCACCAGATCAGGTTGGCCGAGTAGACGTTGCCGTTCATCAGCTCGCGGCAGGCGTTGACCATGTAGTAGATGGGGTTGACCTTGTTCAGGCCCTGCATCCAGCCCGGCATCGTGCTGACCAGCGCGAAGGCGCCGGACATGAATGTCAGCGGGAACATGATCATCATCGAGATGCCCTGCACCGACGCGGCGCTCTTGCCGGTGACGCCGACGAGCGCCCAGATCCAGCTGATCGCGAACGAGCAGGCCACCACGACCAGCCCCGCGACCACGACGCCGAGCACGCCGCCCTCGGGCCGGTAGCCCAGGATCAGGCCCACCACGATGGTGAGGGTGGTGGCGATGCCGTAGCGCACCATATCGGCGATCAGCGCGCCCGCCAGGGCCGAAACCCGGGCGATGGGCAGGGATTTGAACCGGTCGAAGACGCCCTTGTCCATATCCTCACGCAGCTGCGTGCCGGTGACGACCGAGGTGAGCACCACGGTCTGCACCAGGATGCCCGGAATCAGCACCGGCAGATAGGCCTGCACGCTGCCGCCGATGGCGCCGCCGAAGATGTAGGCGAACAGCGCCGTGAACAGGATCGGCTGGATCGTGACGTCGAACAGCTGCTCGGGGTTGTGCTTGATCTTCAGGATGCCGCGGTAGGCCATGGTGAACGAGTTCGCCGCGGTCTGCCGGAACGAAATGTGGTTGCTGACAGGGGGAATCGCGGCACGTGCCGCGTGGCGCCCAGCCTGGGTGGGGGCGGTTAATGTGGTGGTCATGCCGCACTCCTTTCGGTGTTGTCGGTGTCCTCGGCGCCGTGCCCGGTGATCGCGAAGAACACCTCGTCCAGGCTCGGCTTGCTGACGGTGATTTCGTCGACGCGGATGTCGTTGTCGCGCAACCGGATCAGTAGGTCGGCGGTGATGCCGGGATCGTCCAGCGGGGCGGTGATGCGCCGCGCCTCGGGGCTGACGCTCGCCTCCACGAGTCGCCCGGCCGAATGCGACAGGAACTCGCCGATCAGCGTGCGCCCCTGCTCGATTCGCTCCGGGTCGGCCAGCGTGACCTGCAGCGCCGACAGCCCGACCGAGGCCTTCAGCTCGTCGGAGGTGCCGTCGGCGATGACCTTGCCGCGGTCGATGACCGCGATCCGGTCGGCCAGTTGGTCGGCCTCGTCCAGGTACTGCGTGGTCAGCAGTACGGTCGCGCCCTCGCGGACCAGCCGCCGGATGGTCTCCCACATCTGGGCGCGGGTGCGCGGGTCGAGGCCGGTGGTCGGCTCGTCGAGGAACAGCAGCGGCGGGGTGGCGATCAGGCTGGCGGCCAGGTCGAGACGGCGCCGCATACCGCCGGAGAAGTTCTCCAGCGCCTTGTCGGCGGCCTCGGTCAGCCCGAACTCCTCGAGCAGCTCGGCCGACTTGCGCTTGGCCTCGGCCCGGCTCAGGCCGAGCAGGCGGGAGAAGATCACCAGATTCTCGGTGGCGCTCAGCTTCTCGTCCACCGAGGCGTACTGCCCGGTGACACCGATCAGCGACCGCACCGCGGTCGGTTCGGCCACCACGTCGTGGCCGAAGATCCGGGCGTTGCCCCCGTCCGGGCGCAGTAGCGTGGCGAGCATGCGGATGGTCGTGGTCTTACCGGCTCCGTTGGGACCCAGCACGCCGTACACGGCGCCCTGCGGCACCGCCAGGCTCACGCCGTCGACGGCCCGCTGCTCCCCGAAGACCTTGACCAGCCCGTCCGCCTCGATCGCGAGAGCATCAGCAGGTGCGTAAGAAGTCATGCCCATACTCTGAATCCCGCGTCTTGCACGCCCCTTGCACCGCAGTTGCACGCCCACGCAAGCCCCACTTGCACGCCCACCCCCACGAAGTTTCCGGCCAAAAGCCCGCCGGAAAAAACGGACGACGGCCCACTCCGGAAAAGAGGGTCGTTGCCGCACTCCGGGAACGATGGTGGGTGCCGCGCTCCGGGGGCGATGGTCGGTGTCGCATTCCGGGGGCGATGGTGGGTGTCGCATTCCGGGGACGATGGTCGGTGCCGCGCTCCGGAAGTAACGGGCGGTGCTGCCCACCTCCTATTTCCGGTGGCGGGCGCTTTACCTTATTTCCGGCGTGCTTTTGGCCGGAATCAGTGCGGGGAGGCCGAGAGCAGATGCTCGCGCAGTTTTGCGCGGTCGGGCTTGCCGGGGCCGCGCATGGGAAGTTCGTCCAGGACGGCCAATTCGCGCGGGGCGGCGATCGCGTCCAGCTCGCCCGCGACGTGCTCGCGCAGTTCGTCGAGGGTGGGTACGGATCCGGCGGTCGGCACCACCGCGACGGCCACGCGCTGGCCCAGCCGCTCATCCGGCAGGCCCAGCACCACCACCTCGGCGACCGCCGGGTGGGTGGCCAGCACGGCCTCCACCACCTGCGGTATCACCAGCAGGCCGCCGGTCATGATGGCCTCGTCGAGTCGGCCCCGGATGGTGAGCACGCCGTTCTCGTACACCCCGGCGTCCTCGGTGCGGAACCAGCCGGGTTCGGCGAAGGCGGGATGGTCGGGGAGCCCGCGGTACCCCTTGGCCAGCATCGCGCCGCCGAGCAGTACGCGGCCGTCCTCGATGCGGACCTGCGCGCCGGTCAGCGGCACGCCCTCGTAGACGCAGCCGCCGCAGGTCTCGCTCATTCCGTACGTGCGCACCACCGTGATGCCCGCGGCGCGAGCGCGGTCCAGCACGGGTTTCGGGGTCGGCGCCCCGCCGATCAGCACCGCGTCCAGCGAGGCCAGCGCCGCCGCACCCGCGGGTTCGTCCAACGCCTTGATCAGTTGCGTGGGCACCAGCGAGGTATAGCGCCGCGGACCGGTCATGCCCGCGATCGCGGTGGCCAGCCCGCCCGGCAGGAACCCGTCCGAGACGTCCAGCACCACCGGATCGGTCCCGGCCTGGATGCTGCGCAACAGCACCTGCAACCCGGCGATGTGATGGGTGGGCAGCGCCAGCAACCACTGGCCCGGCCCGCCGAGCCGCTCGTGGGTGGCATCGCCGCTGGCCCGCAGGGCGGCCGCGGTGAGCATCGCGCCCTTCGGGACGCCCGTGGTTCCGGAGGTCGTCACCACCAGCGCCACATCGTCCTCGATCGGCTCGCCGGGACGCAGGGCGCTCGACAGCCGATGCGACTCCCGGCGGTCGCCGGTGGGCACCGGCAGCCACGCCGAACCGCTGCCCTCCAAGGCTTCTCGCAGATGCGGCAGGACATCCCCGACCGCGGCTCCGGTGGGCATGGGGAGGGTCCGCAGGGTGGTGCTCACGTTCGCGATCGTGTCATGTCATGGTCGGCGACCCGCGAACGGGTCCGCGCTTCCTTCGCTGGAGTAGGGAGGGAATCAATCCGACGTCGGTGTCGCCAGCGGCCAGCCGCCGGCTGCCAACCGGGAGGCCACACGGGCGATATCGTCCTCGCCCGGCTGCTCCTTGGCAACTCGGGCGATCGCGTCCTCGATCTCGTGCCGGGCGATCTCGTCGTCGCCCGCGCGCTCGCGCACCAGTTCCTCGACGATCAGATGGACCTCGTAATCGGTGAGGCGGCGGTGCAGCACCGCGAGCAGCGCGACATAGTCCGACTGCGGAATGCCTTGTGGATAACCGGCCTTCAGCCAGCCGAGGACCTTGCTCAGCACCGACCTCTCGGCCTCCGACCGGCCCGAGGACGCTCCCCTTGTCGTCCCCCCGTCCGGCGACGCGTCCCTGTTTCTTCCAGCGTGCGGCGACGCGTCCCTGCTTTCCCCGCCGTCCGGCGACGTGTCCTTCTTTTTCCCGGCGTGCTTTCGGCCGGGATCTCGGGACGAATGCGAATCTGTGGTCACGGGATGTCCTTTCGGCGGTCAGCCCTGTCCGAACAGGTGGATGCCGAGCCGGGCGGCGAGAAAGGCCTTGGCGACGTACAGCACTCCGGCGCAGACTGCCGCCAAAACCACTGCGAAGCAGAGCGCGGCGGCGGCCGTGAATGTTCGGCGGCGGGTCGCGGACAGCGTGGTCCCGGCGTCGCTGCCGGATGTGCGGGACTGAAATCGTACGCCGAGTGCGAAGATCGCGGGCAGGCCCGCACCGAAGACGAGCGCGGCCAGGGTGACCTGCCACAGTTCGTTCGCCACCGTCAGCACCGTCTGCATCACGCCCTCCTCGCCGATTCGCGCTGCGCCGCCGTGTCGTCGGGCGCGGCGCCACCGTCGGACGAACCGCCCCGCGTCGCGCCGCCGGAGAGAGCGTCGGCTGTCCTGCCGACCGAGCGGCTGTGGGTAGCTGAACCGTTGGATGAAGCGGTGGGTTTCGTGCCGTCGGGCGGCGGCGGAGACCACTCGTCGTTGACGTTGGCGGCGTGTACCGGGGCGCGCCGCGCCCGCAGCCACATGAGGGCCGCCAGCGTCACCAGCAGCCCGAATACCGCCAGCACGCCGGGCAATCCGCCGATGCCGTGTGCCAGCGCCCAGCAGATCGCACCGGCCACCCCGGCCAGCGGCAGGGTGAAGACCCAGGCCACCACCATCCGGCCGAGCACCGGCCAGCGCACTTCGGCCCCCGGGCGGCCGAGCCCGGTGCCGAGGATCGCGCCGGTCACCGTCTGGGTGGTCGACAGCGGCAGGCCGAAGTGGGCGGAGGTGAGAATGATCGCGGCGCTGGTGGATTCGGCGGCCATGCCCTGCGGCGGCGTGATGTCCACCAGGCCCTTGCCGAGCGTGCGGATGATGCGCCAGCCACCCAGGGAGGTGCCCGCCGCGATGGCCACCGCACACGCCACGATCACCCACAGTGGCAGCGGATCCGACGGCGTCAGCGAGCCGTAGGCGATGAGCGCCAGGAAGATGATCCCCATCGTCTTCTGCGCGTCGTTGGTGCCGTGCGCCAGCGACACCAGCGAGGCCGATCCGACCTGCCCCCAGCGGAAACCGCGGGTCACCGACTTCTCGTCGCTGCCGCGGGTGATGCGATAGACCAGCCAGGTCGCGATCGCCGCGACCAGCGCCGCCACCACCGGGGCCAGCACCGCGGGCAGCACGATCTTGCTCACCACGCCCTGCTTACCGGCCGACCAGATGACGCCGCTCCAGCCCAGCGCGGCGATCGTGGCGCCGATGAGGCCGCCGAACAGCGCGTGCGAGGAACTCGACGGCAGGCCGAACAGCCAGGTCAGCAGGTTCCACAGAATCCCGCCGACCAGCCCGGCGAAGACGATCTCGAGTAGATCTGGACCGCCGACCCCGTTCAGCCGGACGATGCCCTCCGCCACCGTGGCAGCGACCTCGACGCTGAGGAAGGCGCCGATGAGATTCAGCCCGCCGGACAGCAGGACCGCCGTGCGCGGCCGCAGCGCACCGGTGGCGATCGACGTGGCCATCGCGTTGGCGGTGTCGTGGAAGCCGTTGGTGAAGTCGAAGGCCAGGGCAGTGACGACGACGATGAGCAGAACCAGTAGTTCGGCGGTCACGCCTCCAGTGTGCGTTATTGATCCGTTAACGCGCTTGTCAGGTCGCCATGAAAGTTGATAGGTCCAGATGGTAAGGCGGGGTGCACGGCACGAAAATTCGAGGATCAGTCTCGCGGCGGCCGGGTATCGCGGCGGATCGGGTGCTCCGGCGGCACTTCCACCAGCACGATCGGCACGCCGTCGGGGTCCTTTATCCACATCTCGATCAGCCCCCACGGCTCCCGCACGGGCGCGCGGTCGATGGCGATCTCGCGCCGCGCGAGTTCGGCCGCGGTCTCGTCGGCGCTGCGCACCTGTAGCCAGATCGCGCCCGCGAAGCCGGTGGGCGCCTCGGCCGCGCGGCCGTGCGCGGCCACCTCGAGCAGCGACTGCCCCGCGAAGAACACGGTGCCGCCCGGATACTCCCGGGCGATCGCCAGTCCCAGCCCATCCCGATAGAACGCCAGTGTCCGCTCGTAGTCGGCCGGTCGCAGGATGACGCGGCTGCTGAGGATATCCACGGACTCGAGCCTAGGTCGTCAGAAGTACCAGGGGGACTCCGGATAATGCGTTGGGGGGAGTTGGTGAGTTGTGGACACCGTTGCCACCTGGCAATTAGTGCGCTGTGTGTGTTGGCTGAACTCGGTGGATTACGGCCCCACTGCGTACCGACTGCGTACCGGATTCGTCAGGCCCCGCGCGGCGTCAGGCCGATTCGAGGATCCGCTCGACGTCGCTGACGCGGCGGTCCAACCGGGTGGAGTTCACGGCGTCGGCCGCCCGATGCGCCCGCTGGATGGTCACGCGCGCTGCGTCGACGTTCCCGCTTGTGGCGTACGCCTCCGCCAGCCACGTCTCGTGCAGGGCCACCTTGCCGGAATGACAGGGCGGTGTCCGCAGGGGTGTGCCCGCATCCACCAACGTCCTCCGACCTGCTGATATACACACCTGCAACCATCGGCGGACATCCCTGGACAACGCGAATTGTGACACGTAGGTGACACAAGACCGGCCCGCGCTCAACGCCCGGTGGAGCGCGGGCCTCTACGTACCGGGACTGGTCAGATTTTGACGTCTGCCCACTTCGCGAATCGGGCCAAGGGATCGGTGCTACGTCGGGCACGGGCAAGCGCACGCACGGTCTCATGAACCTGGGGATGGTTGCGGGTCAGCTCGGGGGCGATCTTGCGCGCCTGCTCAAGGCTCACCAATGCGCGCTGCTTGTCGCCGTGAAGCAGCCATGCCCGCGATACGTCGATGTAGTGGTGGCCTGCGCGGGACGGCGCCACCGACGACGGCAGACGAATATCTGCGGCACGGGACACGGCCGTAGTCCCGTCGGACAGCTCGACCGGAACCGCGACCGAGTGGATTGCTACGTTCGATGGTCGGAAGCCCGTGCCGTAGTGACTGAACCGCGTCGATCCGATCGCCTCGGCGATCCCCCACGCTTCCTGAAGGTGCGACTCTGCTGTCTCGCGGTCGGCGGCCCGCGCCGCGAGGATCGAACCGCGCAGGTGTAGTGAGCCGCGAACGGCCAGCAGGTTCGGAGTTGACGGGACCTGCTCGCTGGCTTCATGGGCGCGTTCGATCGTTCGCAATCCGCCACGGTAGGCACCCGAATAGAGCATGATCAGTGCCCGGTTGTACTCGGCGGCAATCGGCCAGATCGGATCGCCGCTGCGTTCGCCAGCCCAACGGCAGCGTTCTGCGGCTAGCCCTGCGAGGTCGAGGTAGCCGTACTGGTAGGCGAATAGCATCGCCTTCGAACAGGCATAAGCCAAGGTGGAGTGAATCTCCTCGAGCTTCTGACCGGGGCGCTCGACGTCGGCGAGCTGGTGGAGACCCAGCAGCACGTCCGGGAGTTCGGCGACCATATCCGAGTATCGAGCGCGGCGCATTCCCTCGCGAACACGGTCAAGCGCCGCCCGTAGATCTTCGAATGTCATTGGCACCGAAGGCGTTTCGTCATCGAATGCCACGATTGCGCGTCGCAGTGCGGGGATGACGGCATGTGCCGGGGCATCTGCTCGCCCCGGGGTGTATGGCTGGCCGGTTAGGTCTCCGATCGAGATACCGAGCGCCTTGGCGACCGCCGCGATGAACGCGGGTGAGGCGGGCCGCGTGCCTTGCTCGACCTTCTTCAGCAGGGATGGTGAGACGTTGGCCTTCGCGGCGAGTCCTGGCTGCGTGAGCCGTGCGAGCTTGCGCGCCCTGGAGGTGCGTTCGCCGACTCCGAACTCGTCCATATTGCCGAGAGTGCCACAGGATGTGTCCCTTCGCATCGGCCTGAGCAGAAAACCTAAAGCTGGCCCCGCCGCCGAGTCGTAGCCGAAAACACCCCCGGTCCGGCTCCCCGGCGGTGGGTGCCGTTCCACACCATCGAGAGGGGAAAGTGATGCGGGACAACGCAGTTGGCCTCGATATGAGTACCAGCGCAGCGCCGACGGATGGGCCGTGGATGTACGCCTCGGCGTGCGGTGCGACGGGAGTCGACGGGAATGGGAGGTTGATCGCGGTGGCGTGCCCGTCGCGGTTGTGCCCGGTTACCGGTTTGGTCCCGCTGGATGAGTACGGCCGGATCACTCCACACGCAGGGCTGGTACCTGGTGAGTGCCCGTTCATCGGGTACCGGGTGGTGCCCGACCCCGGAGTGAACCTGCGCGATCCGGCCCGGCGGCGAACATGAGCGGAGTCGTCATGGCCGTCGCCGTGGTGATCTGCGTCGTGGTGGTCTGGATAGTCGTGTGGCCCGACATCCGGGAGCCGCGGGACAACCCGCCGATCGTGCAGACGGCCCGGCACGCGCGGGTGACCGAGCACCCGAGACAACGGCACTGGCCCGACGATCCCCCAACGCTCGCTGTCGTGCCGTACACGCACACCGCACCGGGCCGCCCGTTCACCGTGGGTGAGGCGCGCACGGTGATGCGGCAGCACATCGAATGCACCCCGGGCGACTGCGCCCGGAAACGGGAGGCGCGCCGGGTGTTGGTCGAGTCCGGGGTGATGCGGCCACGGACACGAAAGAGGTTGCCGCACAGCGGCATCGACAGATAAGGGCCCGCTCTGGGTCGAGAGGGAGAACTGATGACAGCACCGACAGCATCCGAGCTTGCGGACGCAATGCTCGGCATCCTGCCCGACGAACACCCGGCGCTCGACGTGCTCAGCGCAGCGTTCGCGCTCGCGAACTTCCGCGACTGGTTCACCCCGGATGATCTGTTCACCATCTGCGGCGAGCCGGGGTCGGAGATCCTCAACCGGCTCGGTCTCGGCGATAGGTGGATGCGTGCCCAGCTGGCCGCCCGTATCGATGAGGCGGTGCCGGAGGTGTCCGGTATCGGTGATGCCGTGGTGGCGTTCACGCTGGCCTGGCGCACTTGGCACTACGAGACGAACAGTTGCGATATGGCCGACGACTGCCCCGAGGCCCGTGACCTGATCCGCGCCCGGTCGGCCTACACCGACCTCACGACAGCGGGGGCGGCTATCGAACCGTGACCGGTGCTCGTGGAGGCCCCGGTACATCAATCCCCATGATCGGACAGGAGACCGTAATCCCTATGAGCAGCCCCGTACCGGATACCGCGACCGACCCGGCACCGCTGCCCCCGGTCACGCTTATCGAGGCCGCGTTGGCGTACATGCTGGCCGCGCACCGCTGCACCGAGGGCACGGTGATCTACTCGTTCGGCACCGGCGACGACGGCACCCTCGGCATCAAGATGTGCCCCATCGACAAGATGCCGCCCACCGCCACCGACCTGCACCCGTTCGTCCGCGCCACCAAGGCCCTGCGCGCGACCGCCCCGATTCCGTTGTGGGGGTTCGGCATGGCCTACGACGGACACGCCGAACTCACCGATGCCGAAGGCAGCGACGGCAAGCGGTTGTTCATCGACATCGACAAGTGCAACCCGTGGCCGGAGTCGAAACCGATGTGCGGCACGATGCTGTTCGACTTCTCCGGCGACCGGCGAGACCTGTTCCGCATCCAGCGCCAGGCCCCGCAAGCGGTGCACATACCGGGCACTGACAACCCGATGCCACCGCCGGGAGCACTGCGGCATCTGTGGGTGGCCGCCCTGGCACTCGACCCCGCCAACGTGACCCGGTACGCCACACCCAGCCCCAGCGTGACAGCGGATAGCGGCGACGACTCCGGCCGCGCCGACAGCCGCCGATACAGTGACAGCCAACCAACCGCTGAGGGGAGCCAGACGTGAGTGATGACGAACAGATCGGTTTCGATATCGAGTTCGATGACAAGACCCAGGCATTCCTCGATTGGGTCAAGCCGGAAGCCATGGAATCCGGTGTTCGGAAACTCCTCGGTGAGACGCTGAGCGGTATCGCGGATTACGACGCAGATATTTGGTGGACCCCGCCCGTGTCGACGCGAGTCATGGAAGCGTCCAAGGAACTGTTCCGGGACTATGACGGGTTCCTCACGCCGGAGAACCGTGACGCTTCCGACCAATTCGTTCGGTTCTATGGTGAGTGTTTCGTGCGTCGCGCCGGGACGGAGTGGACGAACCGTCCTGAGTGGGATAACCCTCTGTATCCGGATTTCACGCCGTCGGTGCAGGACACGACTGGTGAGGTAGTTCTCGGCATTGTGGCAGTCGCTGACCTTCTCCTCCGCGAGAACTACGGGCCCGACATGGCTGAATACGAAATCGACACGACGGCTCGCGATATTCGCCGGATGAGCAGCAACTAAAGAAGACCTGTACATGATGCGGGGGTGGGTACAGCCGTGCCCGACGAATACGACGCCGTACGGCGAGATCTGAGCAACTACGAGCGCGGCCTGTACTTCGAACTCGGACGTGCGCACCTGCGCGGCGAAACGCCAGAAAGAGGCTGGGTCCGGCAATTCGAGATCCGGCTACCTGGGTTTCGGCCGCGAGTATTGGACAACGCCCGCACCGAAGGCAAGGGAGTGCGCGGTGTAGAACGCAAGTCCGGACAGGTCCGTGAGCAGGAAACGCTGCAACAACTGAGAAAGGAACGCGCGGGACTCGAAACCGGGAAATTGACCCACTCACGATGGGAAACAGTCGCCGGAGAGAAGATCTCGCCGCGTGTCCGCGCGGAAATCGAAGCGATGGGCCGCGACTTCCCCGGCCGATTCGAGCACGCCGAGATATCCCGCAAAGACGCTGCGAGGGCTATCGAGGTCGGGAAGGCCCGCGCCTCCCGACAACTCGAGTTGGTCCAGGCGTACGCACTGGATCGCGCCGAGCGGGCCCGGAAACGTCTGGCCAATATCCGTGAGATCGTTCGCAGACGGGAAGCCGAAGCCAAGGCGAAAGAGGAACGCGCCAGACAGGCCAGAGAGCAGGCTGAGCGGGCGAGGAAAGAGCGCGAGGCCAAGGAAGCCAGAGACCGGGCCGAACGGACACGAGTGCAACAGAAAGCGGCGCGGGAAGCGGCCCGGGAGTTCCCGACTCTGGGTGAACTGTTGTCACGCAGTCAGGGCGACAGCGACGACACCGGCCGTGGCCGCGACGTCCCGGACGCCGCCGAGAATGCCCGCCAGCGAGAGGCCGCCGACGCTGCGACCGAGAAGGCCAAGAAGGCCCGCGAGGCGGCCGACGCCGTTGCGCGGCACCAGCAACGCGAGGCAGCCGACCGCACCGGCGAGCACGCTCAGCGGGCACGGGAAGCGGCAGCACAGCATCGGCCTGGCGAGATGGGACGCGAGGTAGCCGACATCTTGCACGTCACTCAGCCGACACCGGGTGTCGAACCACTAACTCGCGACGAAATAGAGGCAGCTCGCACCCGCGCCGGTCGAGAGGAACGCGGCCGGGAACGCGAGATCGGGCCACGGACCCGGCACTGAGCGACTGACACCGACACCACACCAACCCTGAGAGTCCCACACTCAAATGCAGAGCGACACACCACGATTCACCACCAGGCTGACCTCTGGCGACGCGCTGACGCCACTACATCTGGAGATACTGCGGGAACTGGCCGCCCACCGGGGCGCGCGTGGAGCCGCCGAAATCGCGCGACGAATCGACCGCCCGGCCGAACTGGTCGAGCACGCCTTGAACTGGCTCGAGGCCCGCGACTACGCCCAACCCGATACCGCATGGCAGCTGACACGCACCGGCATGACCGTGCTCGAACGAGACGGCAAGGGGTTCACCGGGTCACAGCTGCGCACCCTGCGAGACCTGCTGCGGGCCGGGTGGCCACGCACCACCGACGATCTGGTGTACCGGTCCGGCCGTACCCGAACCTCGATCACCATCACAACGCGGTGGCTCGCAGACCACGGATACCTCCACCGGACCACGGCCTGGCGCAGCACGAGCAAGACACCGTCCGCACTAGAGGCCAGTACCGAACAGCGCGAGCGGTAGGCCCGGCGGCACCCCCATGTGCGCCAAGTTGAGCGTGGAGAAGGAAAGCTGCACCGTCGGTGTCCTCGCATACGCCCCAGCGATTCCGACCCCCTACCCCTGCATGCGGGCGACTTTCGGGGCGGCCCGTGTTGCGTTCCTGTGGGTTGCCCGCGGTCACCCGGGGTTGAGCGCACCTGAACCGACGAACGCCGAGCGGTGAGGCCCGCCGATACGGAACATCTGAACTCTCCGCACCATCGAGCAGCCTCGGCTGGGGTGGCGTGCGGAGGGTGCCTGGGGTTCCTTCCCCCCGCGGGGGGTCGCGCGCGACCCCGGCGTACGGCGGGGGGAGAGATGTTGCCTGCCCCGGGGAGGTCCCCGGAGCACCACGCACGAACATTCGGTATGCCCTCGGGTATCGGCCCGAAAAAATTCGGACCCCCGGGGCCCTGACTCGTCTGCGGCAGTCAGGAGATTTCTCTCTCCACGTGCCAGAGATTCGGCCCCGTACAAAAAATTCCATGACTGCCGCCGGAGTCATGGGGTGGGGGGTCGGATATTTACGGCCCGGTAGGACATGTCTCCCTTGAGCGTTCGGCGTGTGTTGCTTTCCTGTGGGTTGCCTCGGTCGCTCGTGGTTGGCGGGCGGCAGCGCGCAGCGGGTATCTCGCCCGGTTGGGCAGGGAGGTCACTCCGGGGTCGTGGATCCAGCTTCACTGTCGGTGGACGGCTGTACGCGCTGCCCCCTGCGCACAGGATTACCCGCGCCCGGCGGCAAGGCCAGCGTGATGATGTTCGGCCCCTACCCCTATTGCGCAGTGCCGCAGACACCCTCGGCTCGCAAGCGAGTGACAAACCGTCATGCCCCTCGCGGAGGTGACCTTCACGGTGACGGTCTCGTCCCAGCCGCGCATGGTGGCGCAGGACGAAAAAACGCGGAGAAGTG
Organism: Nocardia thraciensis; assembly: GCF_054782435.1. NCBI lineage: Bacteria > Bacillati > Actinomycetota > Actinomycetes > Mycobacteriales > Nocardiaceae > Nocardia > Nocardia thraciensis. Next base: position 44,830 of record NZ_BAAGSM010000051.1, on the reverse strand, counting down.
CGCACGCATGGCCGGGGGTGCTATGACCACGATCCTGTCTCAGCACATCGCAGAGCACTGCGCGGGGGAGGGGCCGGGCCGCTGGCTGTTCCTGAACGGCGACACCGGTAACCCGGTGCACCAGAACTGGGTGGACTACCGGATACGTAAGGCCAAGAAGAAGTCCGGGCAGGCCGACGCCGAATGGACCTTGCACGACCTCCGGCACTTCTACGCCTCCGGCCTGATCGCGGACGGCTGCGACGTAGTGACCGTGCAGAAGATGCTCGGCCACAAGTCAGCGACGGAGACGTTGAACACCTACGCGCACTTGTGGCCGAACTCGAACGACCGCGCCCGTACGGCATCGGCGAGCCTGCATCGGCAGGTGTTCGGGGCTACTGCGTACCCACTGCGTACTGTGGCCGACAAATAACCCACTGACCTGCGTACTCAGAAGTACCAGGGGTACGGAGACCAATCCGGCTTCCGCTTCTCCAGGAACGCGTCGCGGCCCTCGACCGCCTCGTCGGTCATGTATCCGAGCCGGGTGGCCTCGCCCGCGAACAGTTGCTGGCCGACCAGCCCGTCGTCGGTGAGGTTGAACGCGTACTTCAGCATCCGCTGCGCCTGCGGCGACTTGCCGAGGATGTCGGCGGTCCACTCCAGCGCCTCGTCCTCGAGCCGGTCGTGGTCGACGACGGCGTTCACCGCGCCCATCCGATGCATCTGCTCGGCGGTGTAGGGGCGGCCGAGGAAGAAGATCTCGCGGGCGAACTTCTGGCCCACCAGCTTCGCCAGGTACGCGCTGCCGTACCCGGCGTCGAAGCTGCCCACATCGGCGTCGGTCTGCTTGAACCGGGCGTGCTCGCGGCTGGCCAGCGTGAGGTCGCACACCACGTGCAGGCTGTGCCCGCCGCCCGCGGCCCAGCCGTTCACCAGCGCGATGACCACCTTCGGCATGAAGCGGATCAGGCGCTGCACCTCGAGGATGTGCAGCCGCCCGGCGCGGGCCTTGTCCACCGTCTCGGCGGTCTCGCCGCTGGCGTACCGGTAGCCGCTGCGGCCCCGGATGCGCTGATCGCCGCCGGAGCAGAACGCCCACCCGCCGTCCTTGGGGCTGGGGCCGTTCCCGGTGAGCAGCACGGCGCCGACGTCCGAGGTCATCCGTGCGTGGTCGAGCGCGCGGTACAGCTCGTCGACGGTGTGCGGGCGGAACGCGTTGCGCACCTCCGGCCGGTCGAACGCCACGCGCACGGTGCCCTGATCCACGTGCCGGTGATAGGTGATATCGGTGAGGTCTTCGAACCCGGCGACGGGCTCCCACAGCTTCGGATTGAACGTCACAGCTGCCATCTTGGCAGGGGCCGTCGGGCGTCGGCTTCCCGCAGCGGGATGCGGGCGCCGGGGGTTAGGTGCGTCTCCTACTGGCCAGTTCGGTTGGACGGTGTAAGAACGCGGGTTACCGTGCAGGTATGAGTGAGCGGGTAGAACCGGTTATAGACCGGAGCGCGGTCGATGATGATCGCTACGAGAAACACGGCGGATTTCCCAAGATCGCCGAGGCGCAGCCGGGGCCCAACTTCGGCGCGTTCGTGGAGGCCATGCGCACGCTGCAGGACCTGGCGGTCTCGGTGGACTGCACCGACGAGGCGTACGGGCTGGCGCTGGCGCAGGCGCGGCAGCTGATCGACTTCCTGGAGCCGTATCGGGCGCCCGAGCTGCAGGGCCCGGCCGGGCGTGTCACGAAGCTGCCCGGGCGCGGCAGCCTGCTCATGCCGCCGTGGCGGGTGGTCGAGGCGGGACCCGCCGGTGTCCGGATGCGCGGGCAGTTCCGCCGGTTTCACCTCGGCGGCAACAACGCGGTGCACGGCGGCGTGTTGCCGCTGTTGTTCGACGACCTCTTCGGCTCGCTGGTGCACTACGCCGGACGCCCGATCAGCCGCACCGCGTTCCTTCATGTGAACTACCGAAAAGTCACTCCGTTGGAGACGCCGCTCCAGGTCGAGGGCACCGTGGACCGTATCGAGGGGCGCAAGACCTTCGTCTCCGCCCGCCTGCTGGACGAATCTGAAACATTGCTGGCCGACTGTGAAGGGCTCATGGTGCAGTTGCTGCCGTGGCAGCCCTAGTGGGTCGGACCCGTGTGTCAGGTTCGTCCGATGCGTATAGTTGCGTGCGCTCGCTCATCGAAAAACTATCCGGAGGAACCTGAAAGTGGTTGCAGCACTGTCTGAATCCCTGCTCGATGACGCCAAGCGTCCGGCCTTCATCGCCGATGCCCAGGAGGTTCTGGAAGCGGAGGTGTCGGGCAAGGGCGGCGCGTCCGGCTTGGCCGTGAAGGGTGCGTACGCGGCGGCGAAGAAGGTCAGCCCGACCATCGTGTCGGACGCGCTGGAGTCGTTCGCGCCGAAGTTCGTCGAGCAGCTCGAGCCGTACTGGGCCGAATACCAGGCCTCGGGTAACGGCCAGTTCGCGGACCTGCTGGTCAGCAAGCAGGACGAGGTCGCCGAGGCGCTGCTCTCGGTCACCGACGCCCGGGCAGAGAGCTCGTCGCGCCCGGCCCTCAAGAAGGCGTACTCCGCCGTGCGCTCCTCGGCGAAAAAGCACGTGACCGAGGCACTTCCGCGCGTGGGAGATCTGGTCCAGCGCCACGCTGGCTGATTCGGCCGCGGTCCTGTCACGTGGTTGCCCCGTCGTCCCGGAGGGGCGGCGGGGCGCCTACATTTCGCCCGCGGCCTTGCCGATGCGCCAGTAGCCGGTGAACGTGATGTCCGCCTTGGGAACTCCGCGTTCGTTGGCCAGGTGCCGACGCATTCCCGCGGCCAGCTTCTGCTCCCCCGCCACGAAGGCGTAGACGCCCTGCGCGGGCACCTCCGCGGCGCGCACGGCCGCGAGGGCCGGTCCGCCGATCTCGGTGGTGGGATCGGTGCGCGCCAGCCAATGCACCTGCACGCCTTCGGGTTCGCCCAGTTCCTGCGCGTCGTCCGGGTGGGCGATCTCGAGGAACGCCGCCCCGCGCAGATCCCGGGGCGCCGACCGCAGCACGCCCGCGATGGCGGGTAGCGCGGTCTCGTCACCGACCAGCAGCGACCACGAACTGTGCTGTGGCGCTTGGTACATGATGCCCTCGTCGAGCAGGCCCGCCGGGCTGCCGACGGCGGCGGTGCTCGCCCACTCGCAGGCGGGTGTGTCCTCGCCGTGCATGGCGAAATCGATATCCAGCTCGGCGGTCTCGCCGAACTGGCCCTGCCCGGCCGGGCGGAACTCGCGCACCGTGTAGTTGCGCACCACCGGCCGGTGTTCCTTGCGCATCGCCAGATACTGCGCGTACCAGAGATTGCTGGCCGCGGTCGGCAGCCGCAGGCCGTTGCGGCCCGGCAGGAACAGCCGGAACCACTGGTCGAACCCCATCGGGGCGAACCCGCCCAGCCCCGCGCCACCCAGGGTGACGCGGACGAAATTCGGGCTGACCCGCTTACTCGCGAGGACCTCGGCGGTGAGAATTTCCCGATTCTCGGGCTTGAGGTATTTGGTGCGCTTGGCCATGGTTGTTAGGTTAGCAAACCCTAACTTGCGGGGTCACGTGTGAGCGGGTCGACTCCCCACGGCGACTCACTGTCTGGGAGGCTGGGGGCGTGAATCCTTCGACAGCACAGGCGCAGGTCGTCGTGGACGAACTGGCGCGCGGGGGTGTGCGGGATGTCGTGCTGTGTCCCGGTTCGCGAAATGCCCCGCTGGCCTTCGCCTTACAGGCCGCCGACGCCGCCGGTCGGCTGCGGCTGCATATGCGCGTCGACGAGCGCACCGCGGGATTCCTGGCGATCGGCCTGGCCGTCTCCAGCGACCGCCCGGTGCCGGTGGTGATGACCTCGGGCACGGCCGTGGCGAATCTCGGGCCCGCCGTGCTGGAGGCCAACTACGCCCGCCAGCCGCTGATCGTGCTGAGCGCGAACCGACCCTACGAGATGCTGGGCAGCGGGGCCAATCAGACCGTCGAGCAGTTCGGCCTGTTCGGCAGCCAGGTCCGCGCCGCTATCAGCCTGGGCCTGGCGGAGGTCGAGGACGGCTACCGGCGGCAGAACAGCGTGTGGCGGGCGGCCGTGTGCCGCGTGCTGGCCGCCGCCCGCGGCACCCGGTCCGGAAACGCCGGTCCCGTGCACTTCGATATCCCGTTGCGGGAGCCGCTGGTTCCCGACGCGCTCCCGGACGAGGCGTTCCCGGACGGGCGTGCCGAGGGCAGGCCCTGGACCGCGACGCAGTATGCGACGCTGGACGTGCCGCTGGAGATCGACCTGACGCCGGACACGGTGGTCGTATCGGGTCACGGCGCTGGGCACCGGCCCGAGCTGGCGCAGCTGCCGACGGTCGCCGAGCCCACCGCGCCGATGCACGGCCCCGCGCTGCATCCGATGGCGCTGTCGCTGCTGCGGCCGCGCCAGGCCATCATCACCGGGCGCCCCACCCTGCACCGGCAGGTGTCGAAGGTGCTCGCAGACCCGGATGTGACGGTCTTCGCGCTGACGACCGGTCCGCGCTGGCCCGATGTGTCCGGCAATGTGGTCGGTACCGGGACGCGCGCCACCACCAGCGGTGCGCCGCGCCGCGAGTGGATCGACCGCTGCGCCGAGATGAACGCGAAGGCCTGCCAGGTGGTGCGGTCCGAGTTGGCCAACCATCCCAAGCCGACGGGGCTGCACGTCGCGGCCGTGGTCATGGACTCGCTGCTGGAGGGTGACCAGCTGCTGCTGGGCGCGTCGAATCCGGTGCGCGACGCCGCGCTGGTGTCATATCCGCGGCCGGGCGTGAGGGTGCTGTCCAACCGGGGCGTGGCCGGTATCGACGGCACCGTGTCGACCGCGGTGGGCGCCGCGCTGAGCCACCCGGGGCGGACCGTCGCGCTGATCGGCGACCTCACCTTCCTGCACGACGCGTCCGGGCTGCTGCTCGGCCCCGGGGAGCCGCGCCCGGCCGATCTGACGATCGTCGTCGCCAACGACGACGGCGGCGGCATCTTCGAACTCCTGGAACAGGGCGACCCGCAGTACGCGGGGGTGTTCGAGCGCGTGTTCGGTACGCCGCACGGCATGGATCTCGCGGCGCTGTGCGCCGCCTACCGCATCCCGCATCGGCAGATCGACCCGGACGAACTGGCCGTGGATCTCGCCGGGCATGCGCACGGCATCCGCGTGCTGGAGGTGGCGACCGAACGGTCCAGCCTCCGCGAGCTGCACGCCGCGGTGCGCGCGGGGATCGACGGTTGACCCCAGGCCGCCGTCAGTAGGCGGCGTCCTCGTCGCCGTTCTCGTAGTCGTCCTCGATCGGTACCGGGATGGACTGGTCGATCACGTCGGCCTCGGCGGCCTCCCGTTCGGCCGTGCCGACCGGGGTGTCGGTGTCGTCGTCCTCGGCATCGGGATACGCGGGGACCGTCTGTTCCATGTAATCGGCTTCCGGAACTGTATCGATGGCGTCGGCATCGAGGGTGCGATCGGTCATCGGATGCTCCTTTCCGCTGGCGGTCCGATATGCCAGGCCGTGTGGTCGGCACCATCGAGGATGCGCCGACCGGACGGGACTGGCAACCTTACCGCCAATTGTCCTCGGTCACTCGCCGGGGCGCGGTCCGCCGTCGGCCGGATACTCGACCAGCGCCAGCGTGCGCCCGGCCATGAACCGCGCGGTCCGCACGGCCGTGCCGGAGCGCGTGATCTCGCTGACCTCCACGACCCCGCGCGCGATGCGGACCTCGACCCGCCGCCCGGCCCGGGTCGCGGTCACCTCGTATTGACGCGACCCGTCGCCGGTGTCGACGACGATTTCTACTCGATCACCCTTCATCCTCCAATTATCCTCGCTACCAGCGGCTTTCGCAGCTAACGAGTGGGTTGCGACATCGGTCCGCACATGCAGGCGCAAGGTCGCGAGCGTCGGAGCGATGAATTCCGGTGACTCACGTCGTCTCTTCGTGCGAGTGCCCGCACAGCGGGATGTCATGCGAGCAGGAGGCGATCATGACCCAGCCAGCATTCGATCTGGAGGCGGCCGTGACGGGGCTGGAGGCGGTCCTCGCAGGTATAGCCGATGATCAACTGGACGCCCCGACGCCGTCCGATCTTGCCGTGCGCGAGTTGCTGATCCACGTGATCGACCTCACCGAGGCGTTCCGGCAGGCGGCGACCAAGGAGTCGATCGGCCGTTCGGCACCGCCGGAGACCGGGTCGCACCGGGTGCTGGCGGACGACTGGCGGACCCGGGTTCCGGCACAGTTGAAGGCACTGGTGGCGGCCTGGCGAGAGCCGGGCGCCCGGGACGGGAACACCGAGGCGGGCGGGGTGGAGATGCCCGCCGCCGTGATGGCCGTGGTCGCGCTCGACGAACTCGTCATCCACGGTTGGGATCTCGCCCGTGCCACCGGCCAGGCCTATCAGCCCGCCGAGCAGGACCTGACGGTCCTACTGGACATGCTGCGCGACACCCCTGCCGAGGGCACGCCCGGCCTGTTCGGCCCGACCGTCGAGGTGCCTGATGATGCGCCGCTGTGGGACCGCGTGCTCGGACTCACCGGCCGCGATCCGGCGTGGACCGCCGCCTGAGCCGTCCCGCCGTCGCGCGGGCCGGGCCCTGGTACGGCGATTCGTGCGGGCCCAGCAGGGAATCCGCCAGGCGCGCGGCGACGTCCGCGGTCAGCGGCAGCCGGGCGACGGCCAGGCGGTACCACAGGACGCCGTACGCTTGATCGACCAGTAGTTCCGGATCGGTGCCCGCGCGCAGCTCGCCGCGCGTGCCGGCGCGGTCGAAGATGCGGCGCAGGATCGCGCGGCGGTCGCGGGCGAAGTCTGCGAGCAGATCCGTTGTCGCCGGGTCGGTCTGGGCCTCGGCGAGCACGGCGCGCAGCAGGGCGGCGGCCGTCGGTGTCGCCGCCGCGGTGAATGTGGCGGTCAGGAAGGTCGTCAGATCCTCGCGCAGGGCGCCGGTGTCGCGGTCGGGGGCGCTGCTGCGAGCCCACTCGGTCATCGCCTCCAGCAGCACCGCTCCTTTCGAGGGCCACCAGCGGTAGATCGTCTGCTTGCTCACTCCCGCCGCCGTCGCGATCTCGGCCGTGGTCACCGCGGTGCCGTCCGATCGGGTCAGCAATTCCGTCGCCGCGTCCAGGATGGCCCGGCGGGCGGCATCGTTGCGGCGGCGGCCGGTATGCGTGCGGGGGGATGGGGTCGGCATGCGGCCAGCGTAATGGTTGACGGAACTATTGGTACCCACAAGAATGGTTGTCGAGACCATCGGTACCTATAGGAGTGGTAGCAGCATGGCCTCGACAACGTTGTGGCGGCTCCCGAAGTTCAACAGCTGGAACGTGCGAATGCTGGGCACCGATCTGCTCACCGTCCGGATTGCTCTGGACGGCGTGTGAGGGATCTACCACCTGCGGACCTCGCCTGCCGGGCCGGCTTCGCCTCGCTAGCGGGATGTTGTGGTGAACAGTCCGGCGCGGGCCGCGACCGCAGCGGCGTCGGCCGCCGCGGTCGCGGCATTGTCGTCTATCGGGTCGCCGCTGGCCAGGAGACGGTAGTAGAGGGGCGCGGAGACGGCGGAAAGGACTGCGCGGGGGTTGGTTTCGGCGGGGAGTTCGCCGCGCTCGATCGCGGCGTGCACGCATGGTGACCACTCGGTGAGGCGGGCGTCGTAGAAGCGGCGCAGGGCCTCGGCGGTCTCCGGGTCGGAGGTCGCCGCGGCGACAAGGGATTTGAACAGCAGGCCCTGGCGGGGATCGGTGAGGGTCGCGGCTACGAGGCGGGCGTTGGCGAGCAGGTCGCCGCGCAGCGAACCGGTATCGGCATGGGGGAGCGAGGTTTCCGCCATTTCCGTCAGGACGTCCGCGACCAAGCCCGCGGGCGTGCGCCAGCGCCGATAGACCGTGGTCTTGCCGACCCCGGCCCGCGCTGCCACCTCGGCCAGGTCCAGGTCGGCGAAGCCGCGTTCGGCCAGCAGGTCGCCCGCGGCGCGGAGGACGGCCTCGCGGACGCGGGCTGTGCGGCCGCCGGGACGCAGCGAACCGGGGGTGTCGGAGGTCATAATAGGTCTCCAGTTCCATTAGCGGCAGATCCCGTGTACCGTCAGTATAGTTAATGAAACACAGGTTCCGTTAGGAGAGGGTCATGGAATATCGGCGGCTGGGTGATTCGGGTCTGCTGGTACCGGCGTTGAGCTTCGGCGCGGGCACCTTCGGTGGTCGGGGCGAGCTGTTCGGGGCGTGGGGCGACACCGATGCGCGGCAGGCCCGCAGGCTGGTCGACATCAGTCTGGAGGCGGGCGTGACCATGTTCGACACCGCGGACGTGTATTCGAACGGCGCCTCGGAGGAGGTGCTGGGTGCGGCGATCGAGGGTCGGCGCGACGAGGTCCTGCTGTCCACCAAGTCCACGCTGCCCATGGGTCCCGGACCCTACGATGCCGGATCCGGGCGCGCCCGGCTGATCCGTGCGGTGGAGGCCTCGATGCGGCGACTGGGTACCGAGTACATCGACCTCTTCCAGTTGCACGCCTTCGACGCCGCCACCCCGGTCGAGGAGGTGCTGCACGCCTTGGACGATCTGGTCCGGGCAGGGAAGATCCGCTACGTCGGCGCGTCCAACTTCGCGGGCTGGCAGCTGATGAAATCGCTCGCGGCCGCGGATGCGCACGGCCTGCCCCGCTACATCGCGCATCAGGTGTACTACTCGCTCGTCGGCCGCGACTACGAGTGGGAGCTGATGCCGCTCGGTCGCGATCAGGGCGTCGGCGCGATGGTCTGGAGTCCGCTGGGCTGGGGTCGGCTGACCGGCAGGATTCGTCGCGGGCAGCCGCTCCCGGAGGGCAGCCGCCTGCACAAGACCGCCGACGCCGGTCCGCCGGTGGACGACGAACTGCTCTACGACGTCGTCGATGTCCTAGACGAGGTCGCCGCCGAGACGGGGCGGACCATCCCGCAGATCGCTCTGAACTGGCTGCTCTCGCGCCCGACCGTCGCCACGGTCCTCGTCGGCGCCCGCAACGAGGACCAACTGCGCCAGAACCTCGGCGCCGTCGGCTGGCAGCTGACCGCCGACCAGATCGCCCGCCTGGACAAGGCCAGCGCCGTCACCCCGCCCTACCCCTACTACCCGTACTACCGCCTGCCCGACTTCACCCGCCTCAACCCGCCGATCGTCTGACCGAAGGAGCAGCGACCTCGCCATCCCGGCAGCGCTCTCAATACACGTCGCGCACGTATCGCTTTTCCGCCACGAGGCGCTTGCGGAAGGCCAGGGCTTGCTGCTCGTCCAGCTTGCCGTGGATCTGGGCGATGGTCAGCAGGGCCTCGTCGACATCGCGGGCCATGCGGCTGGCGTCGCCGCAGACGTAGAGGTGTGCGCCGTCGGAGAGCCAGGCCCACAGCTCCGCGCCGTGCTCGATCATCCTGTGCTGCACGTAGATCCGCTCCCGTTGATCGCGGGAGAAGGCCAGGTCCAGCCGGGTCAGGAAGCCGGTGCGGAACATGTCCTCGAGTTCGTCGCGGTAGTAGAAGTTGTCCGCCGCGTGCTGGTCGCCGAAGAACAGCCAGTTGGCGCCGCGGCAGCCGAGGGCCCGGCGCTCGTGCAGAAATCCGCGGAACGGTGCGATGCCGGTGCCCGGCCCGACCATGATCATCGCCATGTTCGGGTCCAGCGGCGGGCGGAAATGCGGTGCGCGCTGTAGGAATACGGGTACGACGGCATCCTGGCAGCGGTCGGCGAGGAAGGTCGAGCAGACGCCGCCGCGGTCGCCGTAGCGCAGTACGCCGACGGTCAGCTGCACCTCGTGCCGATCGATCAGCGGACTGGAGGAGATCGAATACTGGCGCGGCTGCAGCTTTTTCAGCGCGCCCAGCCATTCCACGAGATCGGCCCGGACCGGGAAGTCACGCAGGACGTCGACCGCCTGCCGGTCCCACAGGTAGCCCTCCAGCTCGTTGCGATTGTCGCGGCGCAACAGCTTGGCCAGCCGGGGGCTGGGATTGTGTTCGGCGACGAAGGCCAGCAGGTCGCGGCTGACCTTGGCGATGTCGTAGTGCGAGCGCAGCGCCTGTGCCAGCGGCACTTCCCGGTCGTCCAGCTCGATAACGCGCCGCCCGTCCAGCCCGGTGACCTCGAGCCATTCGCCCACCAACTCGTCGCCCACGGTGGGCCACACGCCCAGCGAGTCGCCGACCTCGTAGGAGGCATCGAGTCCGCGCAGATCGAATCCGACCTGCCGCACCTCTTTCCCAGCCCCGGGCCGCGACAGCAGGGTATTGCGGACCAGCGGTGCCGCCAGCGGAGCGTTGCGCGTGAACGGTGCGACGGTCCGCCGAGCATGTCCGGAAGCGGGCGCGTCGGCGGGCGCCAGCGCCACAGCCGCGGCACTTGACGCCGTAGCCGGGAGACTTGATCCCGCGGCCGGGGTGCCCGGGCCGGTGCCCGATCTGGAAGCGGGACCCGTTGCGGTGGAACCATCCTCGGTGTCGTCGCCGAGCGTGGTCAGCACCTCGTCGAGCCAGCGCTCCGATGCCTCGTCGTGGTCGGGCTCGCTGTCGACGCGCGGCAGCAGGCGGGTGGCGCCGCGCTCGGACAGCGTCCGGTCCAGCGTGCGGCCGTGGCCGCAGAAGTCGTCGTAGGAGGAGTCGCCCAGGGCGAAGACCGCGAACCGCAGTCCGTTCAACCGGATCGCGCTGTCGTGCAGGCGATCCCAGAAGTCCGCTCCGTTGTCCGGCGGTCCGCCGTCGCCGAAGGTGCTGGTGATCACCAGCGCGTCGCCGGTGAGGTCGGTCAGCTCGCAGGAGTCCATGTCGAGCAGCCTCGGGGCATAACCTGATTCGGCCAGCCGCGCCGCGGCCGATGCGGCCAGCTCTTCGGCCGTGCCGGTCTGCGACGCCCACAGCACCGTGATCGGCCGTGGCGCCGAACTGTTTTCGGCCGTGTCGAATCCTCCGGCCCGGGAGTACATCCCGGCGAGCAGCCCGTTGATCCACACTCGGCTGTGCGAGGACAGCGGTGCGGTCTCGGGCAGCACCGGCTGGCCCTGCACCGGCAGCGTGTGCAGCGCGGCCAGGTATCCGCCGAGATAGACGCGTTCGGTCTCGGACAGCGTCGGTGGCGTCGAGGTGTCCAGGCCCAGTATGGCGGCGAGGGGATGTCCGGACCCGTCGGCGACCGGGAGCGCGGGTCGGCCGGTGTCGGCCGAGTCGGCGGGTTCCGGCACCGTCGCGACCCGCCGCAGGGCGACCGCGCACGCCTTGAATTCCGGTTGCAGCGAATCCGCGTCGACGGCGTCGTTGGTCACGGCGTTGACGGTGAGGTACTCGCCCTGTTCGTCGTTCCAGTGGAAGGGCGCGAAGCAGTCGCCGGGCCGCACCCGGTCGCTGATCTGCACGGGCAGCACGGCCCGCCCGCGGCGGGAGGCGATCTCGACCTGGTCCCCGGCGGCCAGCCCGATCCGCTCGGCATCGTCGGGATGCACCTCCACGAACGGCTTTCCGTTCAGCTTGTTCAGCTTCGCGATCCGGCCGGTCTTGGTCATGGTGTGCCACTGGTGCGGCAGACGGCCGGTGTTGAGCACGAACGGGTAGTCGTCGTCGGGCATCTCGTCCGGCGCCATATGCGGCCGCGGCCAGAACACCGCGCGGCGGCTCGGGGTGGCGAAGGCCAGCGCGGGCCGCCGCCCGTCGGCGTCGGTGAACAGCTCCTGGCTGACCCCGTCGTTGATGTAGCGGATCGGGTTGCGGGGCCGCGCCGGATCGGGACACGGCCACTGCGCGGGCCCTTCGCGCAGCGTGTCGTAACTGATCCCGCGCAGGTCGTAACCCGTTGCGGGATTGGCGAATCGGCGGATCTCGTCGAAGACCTCGGAACTCGCGGAGTAGTCGAACCCCTCGAAGCCCATGGCCGTGGCGACCTGGGCGATCAGCAACCAGTCCGGCCGGGCGTCACCGGGCGGATCGATCGAGCGCCGCAGCAGGGTGACGGTGCGCTCCGAATTCACCATCGTGGCATCGGATTCGGCCCACAGCGTGGCCGGCAGCAGCAGGTCGGCGTAGGCGTTGCTGGCCGTCTCGGTGTAGACGTCCTGCGCGATCACCAGGTCCGCGGCCTCCAGCCCCGCGATCACGGTCTTGCGATTCGCCACCGACGCAACGGGATTGCTGCAGACGATCCAGCACGCCTTGATCCGGCCCTCGGCGATCCCGCGGAACATCTCGATGGTCCCGGGGCCGGACCGGTCGCGGATCGTGCCGGGCTCGACCCCCCATTCGGTCTCGACGAAGGTCCGGTCGGCCGCCGAAAGCACGCTGCGCTGGCCGGGCAGCCCCGGGCCCATATAGCCCATTTCCCTGCCGCCCATGGCATTCGGCTGTCCGGTCAGCGAGAACGGCCCGCTGCCCGGACGGCAGATGGCGCCGGTGGCCAGGTGCAGATTGCACAGCGCGTTGGTGTTCCAGGTGCCGTGCGTGGACTGGTTGAGCCCCATCGTCCACAGCGACATCCACTCGCCCGCGGCGCCGATCCACCGTGCGGCCGTGCGGATGTCGTCCTCGGCCAGGCCGGTGATCTCGGCGACCCGGTGCGGTGGATAGTCGGCCAGGAACTCCTCCATCGCCGTCCAGCCCTCGGTGTGCTCGGCGATGAAATCCTTGTCGATGTCGCCGTTCTCGACCAGCAGATGCAGCAGGCCGTTCAGCAGCGCGAGGTCGGCGCCGGGCGCGATCTGGAGGAAAAGGTCTGCGTGCGCGGCGGTTTCGGTGCGCCGCGGGTCGACGACGATCACCTTGGCACCGGCCTTGCGGCGGTCGGCCATGCGCAGATACAGGATCGGATGGCAGTCGGCCATATTGGCGCCGATCACGAAGAACAGATCGGCCCGGTCGATATCGTCGTAGGACCCGGGCGGGCCGTCCGCGCCGAGCGACTGTTTGTATCCGGTGCCTGCGCTGGCCATGCACAGCCGCGAGTTCGCCTCGATGTGCACGGTGCGCAGATAACCCTTCGCGAGCTTGTTCGCCAGGTACTGCGCCTCCAGCGACATCTGGCCCGAGACGTACAGCGCGATGGCGTCGGGGCCGTGCTCGTCGAGTATCGAGCGCAGTCGCGCGGCGGCCTCGCGGATCGCGTCGTCGACCGGCACCGGCACGGGGGACTCCCCGCGTTCGGGCCGCCGGTGGGCCGTGGTCATCCGGCCCGGCGCTCGCATCAGGTCGGCGTGCGTGGCGCCCTTCGTGCACAGCCGCCCGGCATTGACCGGATGCAGCTTGTCGCCCTGAACCTTGGCGATCACCGGGGCGCCCTGGCCGTCGGCCGTGGTCTCGACGACGATGCCGCAGCCCACCCCGCAGTACGAGCACGCCGTTCGGGTCGTGCTCGAGCTGCCCGCCGCTGCCTCCGACATGTGTCCGATGATGTCCAGCCGGGATTGCGGCGAATTTACCGAAGGTTATCGCCAGGTGACGAAAGTTCTCACTCGTCGCCACCGTGCTTGTGAGGTCGGCGAAATGCCTGGTAGAACACCGATTCCGGCGCGCCGGGCGGCAGCTGTCGACGCAGGGTGAGCAGTGTCACCCCAATTTGTACGCCCGGTGCAGCGCGACGATCCCGTTGGTGAGGTTGCGCCACTTCACCGCCGACCACCCCGCGTCGGCGATCCGCATGGCCAGCTGCGGCTGGTTCGGCCACGCGCGGATCGACTCGGCGAGATAGACGTAGGCATCCGGATTGCTGCTCACCGTCCGCGCCACGCGCGGCAGCGCCCGCATCACGAATTCCATGTAGATCGTGCGGAACGGCGCGAACACCGGTGTGGAGAATTCCGCGATCACCAGTCGGCCGCCCGGCTTGGTGACGCGCAGCAGCTCGCGCAGGGCCTCGTCGGTGTCGGCGATATTGCGCAGCCCATAGGAGATGGTGACGGCGTCGAACGAATCGTTCGCGAACGGCAGCGCGGTGCCGTCGCCCGCCACCATCGGCACCTCGCGAAATCGTCCCGCGGCGAGCATGCCCTGGGAGAAGTCGGTGGCGACGCACCAGGCGCCGGACTTGGCCAGTTCCAGTGTGGACACGCCCGTCCCGGCCGCCAGGTCCAGCACCCGCTCACCCGGCCGCAGCTCCAGCGCCCGGCGGGTCGCCCAGCGCCAGTAGCGGTCCAGGCCGCCGGTCATCACCGTGTTGGTCAGGTCGTACCGCTTCGCCACCCCGTCGAACATGGACGCGACCTCGTGCGGCTGCTTGTCCAGCGATGCCCGAAACGACTCTGTTTTCGCCACGATCTCAGACACTAACGTGCAGGGGCCGCCCCCCGCACGAGACCTCCGTCGCACCCGGCTAGCGAGACAGCACGCGGAACAGAGTGGCCCAGGCGTTCGGGGGCACATGACCCACCACCTGGCCAGGGTCGACTTTCGCTGCGGCGCAAGCCCTTCGAACGGCGCCTGCCGGGTGCTCCCGGCGCAGCGAGGCGGCGAGCGAGCCGCCCACACCGGAGAAGCCGAGCTCCACCATGCGGCGATACTCCCCGGCGGCGGCGCGGGGGAGCAGCGGCTCGGTGCGGCGGCGCAGGTGCAGCACGGCGGCGTCGACCCGGGGCACCGGATGAAAACTGGTGCGGGCGACCTCGTCTCCCAACACCATCGACACCCAGGGCCAATGCTCGACGGTGAGTTTGGACCAGCGGCCGTAGGCGCCGGAGTGCTTGCGAGCGAACTCACGCTGGGTCAGCAGGGTGGCGGCGGTGAGGCCGCGCGCGGCCAGGCACCAGCGGACGATATCGGTGGTGCTGCCGAACGGCACATTGGCAACCACCGCGAAGGGTTCGCGCGGCGGGCGCACGGTCCGGAAATCCGCGTGGTGGAAGCTGGTTCGATCGTTCGACGCGTAGCGCCGGCGCAGTCGCCCGGCGTAGTGGGCGTCCTTCTCGTAGGCCAGCACGCGAGCACCGGCCGCGAGGATGTGCCGGGTCAGCATGCCGTCGCCGGGACCGATCTCGAGGATCAGGTCGCCGGGCGCGGCGCCGGAGGTGCGCACGATCATCGCCGCGGCGCGGGCGTCGATCAGGAAATTCTGGGACAGCGTCTTGCGCGCGCTACGGACGCGCGACAGTGGGCGGGACATGGGTGTCCTCCGAACGGAGCGGTCGAATCAGGAAGAGTTGATTCGCCCGGACCCACGCCGAGGCGCACGAGAATCGGCCGAGCGGCCGTCGGTGAGTTCTCCGGACTATCGGATGCGGAGAACGATGCGATGCGCGGGCAGGGTCCAGGCCGCATCACGCAGCCGCACGAAGTACGCGCCGACCGCGCATGCGCCGCTCACGCCTGAACCTCCCATGCCGGACAGGTTAGACAGCGCCACGCCCGCTCGCCACCGAATTTCCGGCATGCCGGAAACACGGTGTGCCCGGGCGGGAGTGGTCAGGCGGTGCGGTAGAGGCTGTCCGTGTCCGTGCCGAGTACATCCGCGTAGTGGCCCAGGAGTTCCGTGCAGATCGCGGGCCAGGTGCGGTGCAGTACGGATTTGCGGGCGGAGCCGGAGAAGCGCGATCGCAGCGCCGGATCCCGCAGGGCCGCCACCGCGCTGGGCAGCAACTCGGTGAACCGGTCCACCGGCAGCAGATATCCGTTGCGGCAGTGCGAAATCAGGTCCCGGGGGCCGCCCGCGTCCGGACCGACTACCGGCAGCCCGCACGCCAGCGCCTCCTGCACACCCTGGCAGAACGTCTCGTGCTCGCCGGGATGCACCATCACGTCGAGGCTGGCGTAGGCCTGGGCGAGTTCCGCGCCGTCGAGTTCGCCGGTGAACACCGCCGACGGCAGCCGCCGGGCCAGCCGGGCGCGCTCCGGTCCGTCGCCCACCACGACCAACCGGATATCCGGATCGTCGGCGAGCACCGCCAGCCGGTCCACATGCTTCTCCGGTGCCAGGCGCCCGACGAAGCCGACGATCAACCGGCCGTCCGGCGACCACTCCCGTCGCAATGCCGCGCGCCGCGCGGACGGGGTGAACCGCACCGTGTCCACCCCGCGTGCCCAGCGGTGCACCCGCGGAATGCCATGCCGCGCAAGATCTTCCGCGGCGGCAGTGGACGGCGCCAGGGTGCGCGCCGCCCGCGTGTGGATGCGCCGCGTCCATGCCCACGCCGCCCGCCGCGCGGGACCGAGCCCATAGCTGGCGGCGAATCCGGCGACATCGGTCTGAAAAACCGCCACGGCGGGCAGATCCAGCCGCAGCGCCGCCGCGAGGCCCCCGGCGCCGAGCAGGAACGGCGACGCCAGATGCACGACATCCGCGTCGAATTCGTCGATGGCCGCGGTGATCCCGGGTTGCGGCAGGCCCACCGGCAGCGAGCTGACCTTCGGCACCATCACCGCCGGGACCCGCAGCACCGGGAACCGCCCGTGCTCACGCGGCGCGGGCGGCAACCCGCCCGGAGTGTCCGGCGCGATCACGAGCGCCTCGTGACCGTGGCGATCCAGGTGCTCGAGCACCTGCAGCACGGAGTTGACGACGCCGTTCATATTCGGCAGAAACGACTCCGCGACAATCGCTACACGCACACCTCGAGTGTGATCACCTCAGGACGCAGAGCCGCCACGCCGACATGACACGCACCCGAAGTTCGAGCAAACAGTGCACGACGCGCGGCCGGATCACTCCTGATCGCGGCGCTCCATCCGGCGCAGCAGCCATAGCGTCGGCAGCGCCAAGGCCCAGGCCACCACGATCACCGACAGCGCGGGAATGATCGCGACCCGCGCGTCGCGACCGGCGACGCGCACCAGTTCCGGATCCTGCCTGCTGTATTCGACGTTGATGCGTTCGCCCGCGGTCAACTTCGTCGGATACAGCACGCCCACCTTCGGATTGCGCGTCACGCCGTCGGGCGTCACGTACGTGACCGCCGAGCGCAGCCGCCCCGCCGACAACACCTCGGCGCTGGTGACGCCCTTGTCGGAATTGATCAGCAAGTCGTCGCGCCAGGCCGCCAGCACCAGCAGCACCGCCAGCACACTCACCGCCGTCGCGGCCACCAGGACGCCGATCCTGGTGCGCCGCAAGCGCATCGGGCGACGCCCGATGCGCTGATCAGACTGGGTGGTTTCCGACACCGCACAAGGCTATGGCATGGCTCGGATAGCGTGTGCCCCATGTCCCGTAAATTCAGCTTCACCGTGTCCTACAGCGTTCCGGTAGAAGAGCTTCACCGGGCGATCACCAGCGACGAGATGTGGCAGGCCAGGTTCGACGGCGCCGAGACCGCCACACTGGACCTGTCCCACCCCGACGGTCCGGGCACCATCCGCGTGCACATGACCGAACGCGCACGTCAGGACAAGATTCCGGCCATCGTCCGCAAGGTCCTCAAGAGCGAGCTCGAGCTCGAGCGCATCGACAACTGGGGCCCGCTCGAGGGCGACACCGCCAAGGGCAGCTTCACCGGCGCCTCGAAGGGCGTCACCACCGAGATGGCGGGCGCCTACGAGCTGCGGCCCACCGCGGAGGGCTCGCAGATCGAGGTCTCCGGCACGGTATCGGTCAAGGTTCCGCTGGTCGGCGGCGCCATCGAACCGCTGGCCGAGCAGCTGCAGCAGCGGGTGGTCAACAGCGAGCGCAAGTTCATCGAGCAGTGGCTCGGAGCCAAGACCGACGCCTGAGCGCACCTACGAACAGGGCCGCGAACCTCGCTGCTGGCATCGCCCGCGGAAGCTCGCGGCCCGCACGGGTCCTACTCCTGGGACCAATCCACCGCCGCGGGATCGAACTCCCGCTTCTCCACCAGCACCAGCCAGTTCCCGGAGTTGTCACGCATGACCGCCTCGACTCCGTAGGGACGCTCGGACGGCGGCTGCACGAATTCCACGCCCTTGGCCGACAACTCCTCATAGGCCTTTTGACAGTCGTCGGTGTTCAGGCCGAGCGCGCCCATGGTGCCGTTGCCGAGCGATCGGCGGATGGCATCGGCCATGGTCTCGTCCAGCGGCGGGCCCGGCACCATGAGCGTCACCTCCAACTCCGGATGCTCCGGCTGCGTCACGGTGACCCAGCGAAAGCCGCTGTCGCCCATGGACACATCGGCGGACTCCACGAATCCCAGCTTGTCGATGTACCACTGCTTGGCCGCGGTCTGATCGGTCACGTACACGGTGACCAGCGAAACGTTCTTGATGGTTGCCATGCGGTAAGGCTATGGAAGGCATGCGGCGGGCGCTTCTCCGAAATTGCTCAATCCGGGAACTTGCGGTCCGACAACCCGTGCATGAAGACGTAGCAGCCCGGAATTCGGGGTGCGCCCGCTGCGGCGAACTTGGCCTGGTAGGCCGAGGGGGACATGCCCACCAGCTCGGTGAATTTGCGGCTGAACGAGCCCAGGCTGGTGTATCCGACCAGCATGCAGGCCTCGGTGACGGTGACATTGGTGGCGCGCAGCAGGTCCTGGGCACGCTCGATGCGCCGCTCGGCCAGATACAGCGCCGGGGTCTTGCCGTAGGTGGCCGCGAAACTGCGCAGGAAGTAGTACTTCGACACCCCGGCCGCGGTGGCCAGCGCCTCCAGATCCAGCGGCTCGGCATAGTTGCGGTCCGCCAGGTCGCGCGCCCGCCGCAGATGCGGCAGCAGATCCAGCGGCGGCGTCTCCGAATGCCGACGATCGGTCACTGTTCGATCATCCCTCGAGGTGCCGACAGATTTCGCCCCCGTGTGCGGAATCCGCTGGTCGGCACGCATCCGTCAGGTGAAGGGCGGCAACTCGTCGGCGCGCATCGAGGCCCGGCCCGCCGCCCGCCACGCCCGCGCGGTGAGATCGGCGTCCTCCTCGGTGACCAGGTTGCCCATCACCCGGACCGCGGTGCGCTGCAGGTACTTCGACCGCATGACCGGCGGGCCGCCGGTCGGCACCATGCGCGGATGGGTGGCCAGCGCGGCGATCCGGCGCGCGACCGAGAACGTGCGGCCGTAGCGGGCCCGCAGCAGATCCGGCCACAGGGTGGTCAGGTCCGGCTCGTCGAGCAGCCCGGCCAGCAGGTGCCCGCCCTCCAGGCCGTAGTCGATGCCCTCGCCGTTGAGCGGGTTCACGCAACCGGCGGCATCGCCCACCAGCGCCCAGTTGCGACCGGCGACCGTCGACACCGCGCCGCCCATCGGCAGCAGCGCAGAGGCCACCGCGCGGGTCTCGCCCTCGAACTCCCACTCCGCGCGCCGCAGCGAAACATAATGTTGCAGCAGCGGTTTCAGCGCGACGCGCGAGGGCCGCCGCTCGGTGGCCAGCGACCCGACACCGATATTGACCTCCCCGTTGCCGAGCGGGAACACCCATCCGTACCCGGGCACCAGGGTGTTCTCGGCGTCGCGCAGTTCCAGATGGGAGGTGATCCATTCGTCGTCGCTGCGGGCCGACTTGATGTACGCGCGGGCGGCGACGCCGTAGGCGAATCGGCGATGCCAGGTGCGTCCCAACAGCTTGCCGACGGGGGAGCGGACCCCGTCGGCCACGATCAGGATCCGGCAGCCGATCTCGCGGGCGCCCGCATCGGTGCGCACGGTGACGCCCGTGACCCGGTCCCCGGCGCGCGCCACGTCGACCACGCGCACCCCGTCGACCATCCGGGCACCCCACTTCACCGCGGTCTCGCGCAGCTTGTCGTCGAGTTCGGTTCGGGCGACGGCACTTCCGTAGCTCGGAAACGAGCCGTCCGGCCAGGTCAGCAGGGCCTCGCGGCCGAATCCGGTCATCCGCAGCCCGCGATTGACCGTGTGCGCGCGCACCCATTCGCCCAATCCCAGGTGTTCCATCTCGGCCGTCGCCCGCGGCGTCAGACCGTCCCCGCAGGTCTTGTCGCGCGGGAACACCGCGGCGTCGATCAGCAGTACGTCGCGTCCGGACCGCGCCGCCCAGGCGGCCGCCGCCGACCCCGCCGGACCCGCGCCGACCACCAGCACGTCGGCATGCCGGGGCAACGCGTCCGGGGAGCGCCCCCGCGCGTCCGCTGCTGAATCACCGCTCGCGGTACTGGCATCCGCTGCACCCATGGGCTCAATACTCGCAGCACCGGTCCGGGAGTGTCGACGGTGCCGCCGGTTCGGGCGGCTCGCGCGAGCGGAAATGCTGGCTGAGACGCGTCGATGCGCATCGCAGGTTGCCGTTCCGACTGTCTGATCAGTCCCAGAGTGACTCCGTTCATGGGCAGGTCATCCCCGACACGCTAGGTTCTTGGGTGTGGGGACGGAACCGGCTTTGGGAGATGGCATGAGCGCATCGGCTGTCAGCGATGAGACCACCGTGGTCGCCGGGGTGGACCTCGGCGATTCCGAGCTCGCCTCGACCGTGCGCAGCGGTCTGGACGAGGTCGAGAAGCTGCTGATCAGCGAGCTGTCCGACGGCGAGGAGTTCCTGCAGGAGGCGGCGCTACACCTGGCCAAGGCCGGTGGCAAACGTTTCCGCCCGCTGTTCACCATCCTCACCGGGCAACTGGGCCCGCGCCCGACCGATCCGGACCTGGTCACCGCCGGGACCGTCATCGAGCTGGTGCACCTGGCCACGCTCTACCACGACGACGTGATGGACGAGGCGTCGATGCGGCGCGGCGCCCCGAGCGTGAATTCCCGCTGGGGAAACAGCATCGCGATCCTCGCGGGCGACTACCTGTTCGCCCACGCCTCCCGGCTGGTGTCCACGCTGGGTCCCGACGCGGTGCGCATCATCGCCGAGACGTTCGCCGAACTGGTGACCGGCCAGATGCGAGAAACCTTGGGCGCCAGGCAATCCCAGGACCCGGTCGAGCACTATCTGCGGGTTGTGTGGGAGAAGACCGGATCGCTGATCGCGGCCTCGGGCCGGTTCGGCGGCGCCTTCTCCGGCGCCGATCCCGAGCATGTGGAGCGGCTGGCGCGACTCGGTGACGCGGTGGGCACCGCCTTCCAGATCTCCGACGACATCATCGACATCTCCTCGGTCTCCGAGCAGTCCGGCAAGACGCCGGGCACCGACCTGCGCGAGGGCGTGCACACGCTGCCGGTGCTGTACGCGCTGCGCGACGAGGGCGACGAGGGCGACCGGCTGCGCAAGCTGCTGGCCCGCCCGCTGGAGTTCGACGCCGAGGTCACCGAGGCCCTGGACCTGCTGTCCCGCTCGCGCGGCATGGTGCTGGCGAAGGAGAAGCTGCAGGGGTACGCCGACATAGCCCACGCCGAACTGTCGGCGCTGCCCGGCGGCCCCGCCAACGAGGCCCTGGAGCGCCTGGTCCGCTACACCATCGAGCGCGTCGGCTGAATGCAACCTCACATCTCAACCAGGAACCTTTATCGCGGCTTCTATCGTTGACCTGGTGTAACGCTATCTGGACGGGGGCGTAAAGGAGTGCGATGCACGGGCACGGTGGTTTCGGGAACGGTCTGAAGACGTTCGGCCTGATGGTCGGGATGTCGGCGTTGATCGTGTTCGCCGGGGCGATGTTCCGTAGTCCGACCATCCTGGTGATCGCGATCCTGCTGGCCGTGGGGATGAATGCCTACGCCTATTTCAACAGCGACAAGCTGGCGCTCAAGGCGATGCACGCGCAGCCGGTCTCCGAGCTGGAGGCGCCGGTGATCTACAAGATCGTGCGCGAACTGGCGACCGCGGCGCGCCAGCCCATGCCGCGGCTGTACATCAGCCCGACCAACGCCCCCAACGCGTTCGCCACCGGCCGCGATCCGCGGCACGCGGCGGTCTGCTGCACCAGCGGCATCCTGCAGATCCTCGACGAACGGGAGCTGCGGGCGGTACTGGGGCACGAGCTGTCCCACGTCTACAACCGCGACATCCTGATCTCGTCGGTCGCGGGCGCGCTCGCCGCGGTCATCTCCGGCCTGGCCAACCTGGCCTTCTTCGCGAGCATGTTCGGCGGCAACCGCGACGGCGAGGGCCCGAACGTCTTCGGCGTGCTGCTGGTCTCGCTGCTCGGTCCGATCGCGGCGACGCTCATCAAGCTGGCGGTCTCGCGCTCCCGCGAGTACCAGGCCGACCAGGACGGCGCCGCCCTGACCGGCGACCCGCTGGCCCTGGCCTCGGCGCTGCGCAAGCTGGAGCGCGGCACCCAGGCGGCCCCCCTGCCGCCGGAGCCGCAACTGACCTCCCAGTCGCACCTGATGATCGCCAACCCGTTCCGCGCCGGAGACCGCATGGCCCGCTGGTTCTCGACCCACCCACCGATGGACGAGCGCATCTCCCGCCTGGAGCAGATGGCGGGTCGCTGAGCCTCGCCCGCATTGCCGGTATGCTGTGGGCCGGGTTCTACCGGTAATTCACGAACTGCAGCGCGACATCCAGGTCCGCCTTCCCGAGCAGCGCGATAACCGCCTGCAGATCGTCGCGCTTCTTGCCGCTCACGCGCAGCTCGTCGCCCTGGATCTGGGCCTTGACGCCCTTGGGGCCCTCGTCGCGGATCTTCTTGGCGATCTTCTTCGCATTCTCCGTCGAGATGCCCTGCACCAGGGTGCCTGTGATCTTGTACACCTTTCCGGAGGCCTGCGGCTCCCCGGCGTCGAAGGCCTTCAGCGAGATGTCGCGGCGGATCAGCTTCTCCTTGAAGACCTCCAGCGCGGCCTTGACCCGGTCCTCCGAATCGGCCTGCACGACGATCTTCTCCTCGCCGGACCACTCGATGCCCGCGCCGGTGCCGCGGAAGTCATACCGGGTGCTGAGCTCCTTCGCCGCCTGATTCAGCGCGTTGTCGACCTCCTGTCGGTCGACCTTGCTCACGACATCGAATGACGAATCGGCCACCCTGCGCTCCTGTCTGAGATCGTTGCCGGACTGTCGGGACCCTACGTACCCCGGAGCCTCGAAGCTAGTCCGCCGCACACGGGCTTGGCCAGCCGGTTTGCATGGGAGGGCCAGGCTCGTTGTATTCTTCTCAGCGCGCTGTGACAGCGCATGCCTGGCGGATTGCCCGAGCGGCCAAAGGGAGCTGACTGTAAATCAGCCGCGAAAGCTTCGGAGGTTCGAATCCTTCATCCGCCACCCCCTCAGGCCCTCCCTTACTCAGGGAGGGCCTGAGTCATGTTCGGGCTTCGCCCACCGGACCCCCTTTCTGAGGTGTAGTCGCTGAACCGAAGGCCGTTCACTGTTGCTCGGTTCCTCAAAACTGCCCTGAACAGCCGGTTTGGTAACCACGCGGTCGGGTGTGTAACCTCGTTCAAGGCTTCGGCGCCCCCGGTGCGAGCGATCGACACGGGAGCGTGAGTAGCTGTGCCCCCTTAGCTCAGTCGGCAGAGCGTTTCCATGGTAAGGAAAAGGTCAACGGTTCGATTCCGTTAGGGGGCTCGCCGGATTGCCGGTGGTGACCGACTCGGCACTCTGAAGGCGTAGAACCGAGAGCCGGGCAACACCTCCGCATTACCGCGCATATGGCGGTGTAGCTCAGGCGGTAGAGCAAACGACTCATAATCGTTGTGTCGCCGGTTCGAGTCCGGCCATCGCTACCCATACTGTTCAACTCCTCTTGTAGGTTGACCGGAAAGAAGGCATATCGTGGCCGCGAAGTCCACCGATGTCCGGCCAAAGATCACCTTGGCCTGCGAAGAGTGCAAGCACCGCAACTACATCACCAAGAAGAACCGGCGCAACGACCCGGACCGCCTCGAGCTGAAGAAGTTCTGCCCGAACTGCGGCACTCATCGGGCCCACCGCGAGTCTCGCTAGTTTCTCCACGCGTGCACGCTGCCGCGTTGGTCTAAAGTGCCGGAGCAGGATTCACCCGCTCCGGCACTTGGTGTAAGTGCGGTAGTGAGCGCTCCGCCGACTCCCGGTAGCGGGGTCAGATAGGGACAGCCTTCCGTGACAATCAACACCGGTACCGAAGTCGAGATGGACCAGCTCGCCGATTCGAACGGTAAGTCGTTAGATCCGGCGGCCCACGCGGCGGCGATGGTCGGTCATCACTACCGCGTCGACGACTACTACGAGGTCGGCCGCGAGAAGGTGCGCGAGTACGCGCGCGCCGTGCAGGACTACCACCCGGTGCACTGGGACGAGGACGTCGCCCAGGAGTACGGCCACGACAGCCTCGTCGCGCCGCTGACGTTCATCTCCCTGGTCGGAATCCTGGCGCAGAGCAAGCTGTTCGAGCAGGTCGTCACCGGCTACGACCTGAGCCAGATCATGCAGACCGATCAGATCCTGGAGTTCCACCGCCCGATCCGGGTCGGCGACCAGCTCATCTGCGACGTGCACCTGCACTCGTTCCGGCAGGCCCCGGGCGGCGCCGACATGATCGTGACCAAGAACATCGTCACGGCCCAGAACGACGAGCTGGTGCTCACCACCTACACCACCCTGGTCGGCCGCAGCGGCGCCGAGATCGATCCGAACATCGGTGACGCCGTCCGCAATGTGCTCATGCACGGCATCGGGGAGGCGCCCGGCCACCATCCGCGCACCGCCGCGTCGACGGCCGCGGCGCCGGCTCCGGCCGGCACGGTTCCCGCCGCGGCCCCCAGCAAGCACGCGATCCGATTCGACGACGTCGCCATCGGCGACGAGCTGCCCTCGCGCACCGTCCGCCTCACCCGCGGCGACCTGGTCAACTACGCCGGCGTTTCCGGCGACGCCAACCCGATCCACTGGAGCGACGACGTGGTCGAACTCGTCGGCCTGGACAACGTGGTGGCGCACGGCATGCTCACGATGGGCCTGGGCGGCGGCTTCGTCACCTCCTGGCTGGGCGATCCGGGCGCGGTCAAGGAGTACAACGTCCGGTTCACCAGCCCGGTCTACGTGCCCGCCGACCGCCCGGCCGAGATCGAGTACACCGGCAAGGTCAAGTCGATGGATCCGGAGACCCGCACGGCCGTCGTGGCGATCGTCGCGAAGTCCGAGGGGCGTAAGATCTTCGGGCGCGCCACCGCCACGGTGCAACTGGTGTGAGGCGGCCGGACCCGATTGGCGGCCCGCAGTGCCGGTAACGTACACTCGGGATTCTGGGGTCGCCAGCCGCTGCGCGCTGCTCTGAAGGGGCTGGTTCCGGACGGGAAACCGTCGGGGCCGCCGTCGCCGGAGTGGCGCGCGTGTCGTGTGACAGGCCAGGTACAACTGAATAGAAACGGTGCTGGATAACGTCCAGCCGAAGGGGCGTAGCTCAATTGGCAGAGCAGCGGTCTCCAAAACCGCAGGTTGCAGGTTCAAGTCCTGTCGCCCCTGCCTTCCGTAGTGACTGCTTGCAGGTCGCTCGAAAGGACCAGCATGCCAGCGACGAGAGAGGATCGACGTGAGCGAGCAGCGGGACCGTCGCCACGACGCGGATGCGTCCGATGACGATGACACCGCGGTGAGTCGGCCGAGCGGCAAGCGGTCGTCTCGGCGTGCTCGCGGAGCATCCTCGCCGACCGATACGGGTGCCATCGCCACCATCGAGCGGGCAGGCGGCGCCTCGGTATCGGCGAAGGCGTCCAAGGCAGACAAGAAGTCCGCGCGCGGTTCGGCGAATCCGTTCAAGCGCCTGGTGAAGTTCCTGCGCGAGGTAATCGCGGAACTGCGCAAGGTGATCTGGCCCAACCGCAAGCAGATGGTCACCTATACGAGCGTGGTCTTGGTGTTCGTGGTCGTGCTGGTCGCGTACATCTACGGGATGGATCTGGCGTTCATCAAGGGTGTCGACTGGCTGTTCGGCTAGCTGACCCCGCGCTGGTAACCGTCCCGGAGCAGGCCGGATTTCGGCCGGGCAGGGCGGCGCCATCCGCCGGATGCCTTCCGGCACGCAGAGGAAGTTAGTGACGACACAGGAAGCGAGTGCCCAGTGAGCACCCCGGAGAACGGCACAACCGAAGAGTTCCCGGTCGACGACGCGGCGGAGCAGTCCGCCGCCGAGCAGACCGTGGAGGACTCGGCGGACTCCGCGCCGACCGCGGAGCCCACAGACGCGCCCGCAGAGTCCGCGGACACACCGTCGGATCCGGACGCGGAGCCCGCAGCGGAGGAGCCCGCCGATCCGGTCGCGGAGATGAAGGCCGCACTGCGGCGCGCTCCCGGCGACTGGTATGTCGTCCACTCCTACGCGGGCTACGAGAACAAGGTGAAGGCCAACCTCGAGACCCGCGTGCAGAACCTGGGCCTGGAGGACTACATCTTCCAGGTCGAGGTGCCGACCGAGCAGGTCACGCAGTTCAAGAACAACCAGCGCAAGACGGTTCAGCAGAAGATCCTGCCGGGTTACATCCTGGTCCGGATGGACCTCAACGACGAGTCGTGGGGCGCGGTGCGCAACACCCCGGGCGTCACCGGTTTCGTCGGCGCCACCTCCCGGCCGTCGCCGCTGTCGATCAACGACGTGGTGAAGTTCCTGGTCCCCGCCGAGCAGCAGCAGAAGAAGCCCGCCGCCGCGAGCGCCGCGGCGACCGCGGAGAGCGGTGCCGGCGAGGCCGCGCCGAAGCCGGCCCTCGAGGTCGACTTCGAGGTCGGCGAGTCGGTGACCGTGATGGACGGCCCGTTCGCGACGCTGCCGGCCAGCATCTCCGAGATCAACGCCGAGCAGCAGAAGCTCAAGGTGCTGGTGTCGATCTTCGGTCGCGAGACCCCGGTGGAGCTGGCCTTCACCCAGGTCGCGAAACTCTGAGACTTGCAATAAGGCAAGAAACCAACCAAGGAAGAAAGATGCCCCCCAAGAAGAAGAAGGTCGCTGGGCTCATCAAGCTCCAGATCCAGGCCGGTGCGGCCAACCCCGCCCCGCCCGTGGGTCCCGCGCTGGGTCAGCACGGCGTCAACATCATGGAGTTCTGCAAGGCGTACAACGCCGCGACCGAGTCGCAGCGTGGCAACGTCATTCCGGTCGAGATCACGGTCTACGAGGACCGCTCGTTCGACTTCAAGCTGAAGACTCCGCCCGCCGCCAAGCTGCTGCTGAAGGCCGCCGGTGTGCAGAAGGGTTCGCCCGAGCCGCACCGCAACAAGGTCGCCACGGTCACGATGGACCAGATCAAGGAAATCGCGAAGACCAAGCAAGAAGATCTGAACGCCAACGACATCGATCAGGCGGCGAAGATCATCGCGGGCACCGCTCGCTCGATGGGTATCACCATCTCCGAGTAAGAGCTCATGTGGGAGGGACGGCCAGTCCCGTAAACCACGTCTGAACTACGAACAGGACAGAGAATCATGGCAAAACGAAGCAAGGCTTATCTCGAGGCGGCCGCCAAGGTCGACCGCGCTCAGCTGTACTCCCCGCTGGCCGCCACCCGGCTGGCGAAGGACACCTCCACCAAGAAGACCGACGCGACCGTCGAGGTTGCCGTCCGTCTGGGTGTCGATCCCCGCAAGGCCGACCAGATGGTCCGCGGCACCGTCAACCTGCCGCACGGCACCGGTAAGACCGCCCGCGTCATCGTGTTCGCCGCCGGTGAGAAGGCCGCCGAGGCCGAGGCCGCCGGCGCCGACGCCGTGGGCGCCGAGGATCTGATCGAGCGGATCCAGGGTGGTTGGCTGGACTTCGACGCCGCGATCGCCACCCCCGACCAGATGGCCAAGGTCGGCCGCATCGCGCGCGTGCTGGGCCCCCGCGGCCTGATGCCGAACCCGAAGACGGGCACGGTCACCACCGACGTGACCAAGGCCGTCAACGACATCAAGGGCGGCAAGATCAACTTCCGCGTCGACAAGCAGGCCAACCTGCACTTCGTGATCGGCAAGGCCTCCTTCGACGAGAAGAACCTGGTGGAGAACTACAGCGCCGCGCTGGAGGAGATCCTCCGCCTGAAGCCCTCGACCGCGAAGGGCCGCTACGTCAAGAAGGTGACGATTTCGACGAACACCGGCCCGGGCATCCCGGTGGACCCGAACCGCACCCGCAACCTCACCGAAGAGGACGCGTAGTAGCGCAAGAGGTTTAACGAAGGGCCGGTACGAGATTCGTACCGGCCCTTCGTATTTCGCCCCGGAATCCCGCCGCCCATCGTTCCCGGCATCGCGCCGCCCATCGTTCCGCGGCGTCGCGTCGCTATCGTTCCGCGGCGTCGCATCGCCCATCGTTCCCGGGGTCGCGTCGCCCATCGTTCCCGGGGTCGCGTCGCCCATCGTTCCCGGGGTCGCGTCGCCCATCGTTCCCCGGCGTCGCGTCGCTATCGTTCCCGGCGTCGCGTCGCTATCGTTCTGCGGCGTCGCGTCGCCCATCGTTCCCCGGCATGCTCTTCGCCGGGGCGTTTTGGCAGATGGGGGAGGGGTCCGCTATTCTGTACTGCGGTCGTCGACCTGTTCGATGGCCACCCCAATAGTTCTACCGAAGACCGTTGGTCGCTGCCGCGAGGCAGTCGAAGGTCCGGCGATATTGCCGGCGGCCCACGCAGGGAGAACCGAGGACGGAACCCGCAGTCCCGCCGAGTCCGAGTATTCGGCGTGAGTCTGCGCTGATTCTTCTGCGCCCCGGGACACTCTGCGTCCGGGGCGTCAGCTTTGTCGCCGGGGCGTCTCCACCGGAATCGGTAGTACATGAGAACCGACATCCAGAGAGGAGGCGATGTATGGCAATTCAGTGGAAGCACACCCAGGTCGACCAGATCACCGAGCATTTCAAGGAATCGACCGCCACTGTGATCACGGAATACCGTGGTCTGTCGGTCGGCAAGCTCACCGAGCTGCGCCGAGCGCTGGGCGCTGGTGCGACCTATACCGTCGCCAAGAACACCCTGGTCAAGCGTGCCGCCGCCGAGGCGGGCGTGGAAGGCCTGGATGACTTGTTCGTCGGCCCGACCGCCATCACCTTCATCAAGGGCGAGCCGGTCGAGGCCGCGAAGGCGCTGAAGACCTTCGCCAAGGACAACAAGGCCCTGGTCATCAAGGGCGGCTACATGGACGGCGCCGCGCTGTCCGTGTCCGAGGTCGAGCGCATCGCCGACCTGGAGTCCCGCGAGGTCCTGCTGTCCAAGCTGGCCGGTGCCATGAAGGGCAACATGACCAAGGCGGCCGGGCTGTTCGCCGCGCCCGCCGGCCAGGTTGCCCGCCTGTTCGCCGCGCTCGAGGACAAGAAGCGCGCCGAAGGCGGCGCCGAGGCCGCTCCGGCCGAATAAGCCATTTCCCCACCCCACAGACATCCATCGAAAGGAAACAACAATGGCCAACGTTGACGAGCTGCTCGAGACCATCGGCAACATGACCCTGCTCGAGCTGTCGGACTTCGTGAAGAAGTTCGAGGAGAAGTTCGAGGTCACCGCCGCCGCTCCGGTCGCCGTCGCCGCCGTCGGTGGCGCCGCTGCCGGTGCCCCGGCCGAGGCCGCCGAGGAGCAGGACGAGTTCGACGTCATCCTCGAGGGCGCCGGCGACAAGAAGATCCAGGTCATCAAGGTCGTGCGCGAGATCGTCTCCGGCCTGGGCCTGAAGGAGGCCAAGGATCTGGTCGAGGGCGCCCCGAAGCCGATCCTGGAGAAGGTCGCCAAGGAGGCCGCCGACGCCGCCAAGACCAAGCTGGAAGAGGCCGGCGCGAAGGTCTCGGTCAAGTAATTCGGTTTACGCCGTATCGCGACGGGCGGTTCCCTGCGGGGGCCGCCCGTCGCTCTTGTTTGGTGGTGTGCGACAAAGTTTCTACTGGCGAGTCAGGTAGGGTGTCCCAGGCCAGCGGCATACGATACAGTGGCCGCACCCCAGTGTGCCGCGTCACATTGCGCTGCAACGGTGCAGGCGTGGCCGAATGGGCGCTCGTCAGTAGGAATTGTGGAGGTTGGCGTGGGCGTCGAGGTCAGGACCGAAGCTGTAACCAAGTCTTTCGGTTCGCAGCGTATTTGGCAGGATGTCACCCTGACCCTGCCCCCGGGGGAAGTCAGTGCGCTGCTCGGCCCCTCCGGTACCGGTAAGTCCGTATTTCTGAAGTCGCTGATCGGTTTGCTGCGCCCGGAGCGCGGCTCGATCTACATCGACGGCACCGACATCACCACCTGCTCCAACAAGGAGCTCTACGAGATCCGCAAGCTGTTCGGCGTGCTGTTCCAGGACGGCGCCCTGTTCGGCTCGATGAACCTGTTCGACAATGTGGCCTTCCCGCTGCGCGAGCACACCAAGAAGAGCGAATCCGAGATCAAGAAGATCGTCATGGAGAAGCTCGAGCTGACCGGTCTGCTCGGCGCCGAGGGCAAGCTGCCCGGCGAGATCTCCGGCGGTATGCGCAAGCGCGCCGGCCTGGCCCGCGCCCTGGTGCTGGACCCGCAGATCATCCTCGTCGACGAGCCGGACTCCGGCCTCGACCCGGTGCGCACCACCTACATCAGCCAGCTGCTGCTCGACATCAACGCCCAGATCGACGCCACGATCCTGATCGTGACCCACAACATCCAGGTGGCCCGCACCATCCCCGACAACATCGGCATGCTGTTCCGCCGCCAGCTGGTCATGTTCGGCCCGCGCGAGGTGCTGCTGACGTCGGAGGAGCCGGTCGTCAAGCAGTTCCTCAACGGCCGCATGGTCGGCCCGATCGGCATGACCGAGGAGAAGGACGAGGCGCAGATGGCGCGCGAGCAGGCGCTCGCCGACGCGGGCCACTACGACAACGGGATCGACGAGATCCAGGGCATCCCGCCGCAGGTGAAGGTCAACCCCGGCATGCCCGTGCGCCAGGCCGTGGAGCGCCGCCGTCGCCGGGTGCGCGAGATCATGCACACCCTGCCGCATGCGGCCCAGGTCGCCATCCGTGAATCCATGGAAGAGAACGGCGATACACAAGTTCTGCCCGCCTACACCGGCAACCCGCCGGAATATCAGGGCGGCGCGTACGACACCACCGTGCGTCACAACCCAACCAACGGGTAACATACGCCACCGTGAATCAAACCCTGACGCGACTGCGCACCCCGGTCGAGTCGGGGTTTGCACAGGCCGGGAATATCTTTGCGCTGCTCATCAGCGTGGCGCGCAAGACATTCCAGCGGCCGTTCCAGTGGCGTGAGTTCGTCGAGCAGTCGTGGTTCATCGCGAGTGTCTCGGTGCTGCCCGCCGCGCTGGTGGCGATCCCGTTCGGTGCCGTCGTGGCGTTGCAGACCGGTTCACTCATCAAGCAGCTCGGCGCCGAGTCGTTCACCGGCGCGACCAGCGTGCTGGCTACCGTCCAGCAGGCCGCGCCCGTCGTGACCGCGTTGATCATCGCCGGTGCGGCGGGCTCCGCCGTGGCCGCCGATCTCGGCTCCCGGACCATCCGCGAGGAGATCGACGCGATGGAGGTGCTCGGCATCGATCCGGTGCAGCGGCTGGTGGTGCCGCGGGTGCTCGGCATGATCCTGGTCGCGCTGTTGCTCAACGGCCTGGTGTCGGTCGTGGGCATCTGCGGCGGTTACGGTTTCAACGTGCTGCTGCAGGGCGGGACCCCGGGTTCCTACCTGGCCTCGTTCTCCGCGCTGGCCCAACTGCCGGACCTGTGGATCGGCGAGATCAAGGCGGCCATCTTCGGGCTGATCGCGGGAGTGATCGCCGCCTACAAGGGTTTGCATCCGAAAGGGGGGCCGAAAGGAGTGGGTGACGCGGTGAACCAGTCCGTGGTGATCACCTTCCTGGTGCTCTTCTTCGTCAATCTCATCTTGACGCTGGTGTACCTGCAGGTCGTCCCCGCCAAGGGCTCCTGATCATGGTGGTGTCACAGCGTTCCCCAGCCTTCGCCAAGCAGCTGCGCCGGGTCGGCAGGGCCATGCGTGCCCCGGTAAACGTCATCGATCGCGCGGGCGACCAGATGTCGTTCTACTCCAAGGCGATCGCGTGGATCCCGCGCACCGCGGTGCACTACCGCAAGGAGGTCATGCGGCTGCTGGCCGAGGTCACCTTCGGTTCCGGCGCCCTGGCGGTGATCGGCGGCACCATCGGCGTGGTCGTCATGATGTCGGCCTCGGTGGGTGTGGTCGTCGGCCTGCAGGGCTTCAAAGCCCTCGACGCGCTGGGCAGCGGTGTGCTGACCGGCTTCCTCACCGGCTACATCAACACCCGCGAGCTGGCCCCGCTGGTGGCGGCGCTGGCGCTGTCGGCGACGGTGGGCTGCGGTTTCACCGCCCAGTTGGGTGCGATGCGGATCTCGGAGGAGATCGACGCGCTCGAGGTGATGGCGGTGCCGGGCGTGCCGTTCCTGGTGACCACGCGCGTGATCGCGGGGTTCACCGCGGTGATCCCGCTCTACATCGTCGGCCTGCTGGGCACGTTCCTGGCATCACGGCAGATCAGTGTGTGGTTCAACGGGCAATCGACGGGGTCCTACGACCACTATTTCAGTTTGTTCCTGCCACCCGAGGACGTGTTGTATTCGTTCCTCAAGGTGCTGGTCTTCGCGTTCGTGATCATCCTGATCCACTGCTACTACGGGTTCACCGCCACCGGCGGCCCGGCCGGGGTCGGCGTGGCGGTGGGGCGCGCGGTGCGCGCGTCGATCGTGCTGATCAATATCTTGGACTTCTTCCTCAGCCTTGCGATTTGGGGAACGACCACGACGGTGCGGGTGGCGGGATGATCGGTCGAGGCCCGGAGGCGGCAGCTTGCGTGACCACGGAGGGCTTCCGGTCAGCCCCGGGAGGCGCAGCATGAACGGGGTGCAGTTCTGGCGCTCCACGGAGAAGTTGCGCGTGCGGACGCTCGGCGTGCTGTTCTTCGTGGTGATGGCGGTGTTCCTGGCGACCACCATCGCGGCCTACAACAAGGTGTGGGTGAAGACGACGAAGGTCGACCTGATCACCGACACCGTCGGAAACGCGTTGACGCGCAACGCGGATGTGAAGGTTCGCGGCGTCACCGTGGGTGAGGTCCGCTCCAGCGAGTCCACCGGCGGCAAGGTGACGCTGCACCTGGCGCTGAGCCCGGACAAGGCCGAGGAGATCCCGTCCAATGTGACCGCGCGGCTGCTGCCGAAGACGCTGTTCGGTGAGCGCTACGTCGAACTGGTGTGGCCCGAACAGCCGAGCGGACAGCCGCTGCGGGCAGGTATGACCCTGCAGCAGGACGCCAGCGGCAATGCCGTGGAGGTCAGTCAGTTGCTGGACAAGGTGCTGCCGCTGCTGCAGGCGATTCCGCCGCAGTACCTGGCCTCGACCCTCGGCGCGCTGTCGCAGGCGCTGGGCGGGCAGGGCGAGGAACTCGGCCACACCATCGACCGGCTGGACACCGTCTTCCGCGATCTGAACGGCGTGCTGCCGACGCTGCAGGAGGACATCCGCCAGTTCGCGACCGTGGCCGACACCTATTCGGACGCGCTGCCGCAACTGGTCGACACCTTCGACAATCTGCGCACGCTCAATGCCACGATCGTGCAGAAGCGGTCGCAGCTCGACACGCTGTACTCGGTGCTGACGCCCACCTCGGCGCAGACGGCCGACTTCCTGATCGCCAACCACGACAACATCATCGATGTCGCCGCGGACTCGCGCACCGCGCTGGAACTGCTGGGCACCTATTCGCCCACCTTCCCCTGCACGATGAAGAACTTCGCTCAGCTCAAGCCGCGCATCGACCAGATCTTCGGCAAGGACACGGATATGCCAGGTTCGCGGGTGTCGATCCTGCTGACCAACACCCGCGGCAGGTATCTGCCCAATCAGGACGAGCCGCGCTGGTTCGACCAGCGTCCGCCGGTGTGCTTCCCCGAGTTCCCGACCGGTGTGGATTCCGGGCAGTATCCGACCGGTTCCGCCAACGACGGCTCCTATCAGCCGCCGACCCGCAATCCGGGCGACCCGAACATCGGACAGCTGCCGCCCGCCCAGTTCTCGGTGTACGGCGCGCAGCCCGCGACATCGGTGGGCTCCCCGGCGGAACAGCAGACGCTGGGCGCGATCTATGGTGCGGCCAACGGTGTTTCGCCAGATCAGGTACCGAGCTGGGTAACCCGGATCGGCGCCCCGGCCATGCGTGGAAGTGAGGTGAGCGTGAAATGAGCGGCCGTTTACGCGGCCTCGGCGGCCCGCTGACCAAACTCGTCATCTTCATCGTGGTGACGCTGCTCGCGACCGCGGTGTTGGGCCTCACCATCGCCAACTACTCCGGCGGCGGCACCGCGTTCAAGGCCCGGTTCACCGATGTGACGTCGCTGAACCCGGGCGACGAGGTGCGCATCGCGGGCGTCCGGGTCGGCAAGGTGACCAAGGTGGCGGTGATCGATCGCAACCAGGCCGAGGTGAAATTCGAGCTGACCGACCGGGATTGGCTCCCGGCCTCCACCACCGCCACCATCCGCTACCGGAACCTGGTCGGCCAGCGCTACATCGCGCTGGAGCAGGGGACCGGACAGCAGGGCCGGAAGCTGAACAAGGGCGGCACCATCCCGCTCGACCGCACCACGCCGGCGCTGAACCTGACCACGCTGTTCAACGGATTCCGTCCGCTGTTCCAGACGCTCACCGCCGACGACGTGAACAAACTGTCCTACGAGATCATCCAGGTGTTCCAGGGCGAGTCGGGGACCATCAAGGAGCTGGTGTCCAACACCGCCGGTCTGACCAACAAGATCGCCGACAAGGATGCGGTGATCGGTGAGATCGTGAAGAACCTCAATGCCGTGCTGGACTCGGTCAATTCGCGCGACGGCCAGCTCAACGAGCTGATCGTCAACACCGAGGCGCTGATCACCGGCCTCAACGCCGAGCGCGGCACCATCGGGTCCGCGGTGCAGTCGCTGGGTGACCTGGCCTCGGCCACGGCCGACCTGCTGGTGCCCGTCCGCCCGACGCTGCAGGGCTCGATCGCCGGTTTGAACCAGCTCACCGGCACTCTCAACGACCGTTCCCCCGAGGTGAACGAGGCGCTGACGAATCTGCCGATCAAGATGGAGAAGCTGGGCCGCGCCGCCAGCTACGGCTCGTGGTTCCAGTTCTATCTGTGCGGCATCGACATCGTCGCCGGACCGGGCACCAAGGACGCGCCGCAGCTGAACATCCCGCCCGCCATCGCGGACCTGCCG
Source organism: Nocardia thraciensis (assembly GCF_054782435.1). Taxonomy (NCBI): domain Bacteria; kingdom Bacillati; phylum Actinomycetota; class Actinomycetes; order Mycobacteriales; family Nocardiaceae; genus Nocardia; species Nocardia thraciensis. The sequence continues at coordinate 9,963 of NZ_BAAGSM010000051.1, read as the reverse complement.
ACGGTGAACCAGCCGATGTACACCAACCCGGCCCCGCGTTGTCACGGGAAGGGTGGCCGCTGATGGACGACCGTCAACTGATGGGTACGCGCAGCCCGGCGTTCATGGGCGGGCTGGGCCTGTTCCTGGTGCTGCTGATCACCGTATCGGTGTTCTTCCTGGACCGGCTGCCGATCATCGGCGCCGGAACCCACTACTCCGCGGAGTTCTCCGAGGCCGCCGGGCTGAAGAAGGGCAACGAGGTCCGCATCGCGGGCGTCAAGGTCGGCACGGTGTCGGACGTGTATCTCGACGGCGACAAGGCCGTGGTGGATTTCCGCACCAAGGACGCCTGGGTCGGGGATGCGACCACCGCGTCGATCCAGATCAAGACGCTGCTCGGCCAGAAGTACCTGGCGCTCGATCCCAAGGGCAGCGGCCCCGCCGATCCGGGTAAGCCGATTCCGTTGTCGCGCACCGTCTCTCCCTACGACGTGGTGGAGGCGTTCAGCGACGTCGCCGCGGATATCGAGCAGACCGACACCGCCCAGCTGGCCACCAGCATGCGGGTGCTGTCGGAGGCGTTCTCCGGAACGCCGCCGGAGATCCGCGGCTCCATCGACGGCATCGGCAGGCTCTCGGAGACCCTGGCCAAGCGCGACGAGGAGCTGAAGAAGCTGTTCGCGGCGACCAACAAGACCACCAAGGTGCTCGCCGACCGCAATGCCGAATTCGAGCGGCTGCTCGCCAGCGGCGGGCAGCTGCTGGCCGAGCTGAACGTGCGCCAGCAGGCGATCTCGCAGCTGCTGACGGGCGCCAAGACCGTGGCCGCCGAGCTGACCGCGCTGGTCCACGACAACGAGGAGCAGATCGGCCCGGCGCTGACGAACCTGAAGACGTCCATCGACATGCTGAACGACAACCAGCAGAACATCTCCAAGACGCTGACGCTCGCGGCACCGTTCTACGGGCTGTACGCCAACGTGCTGGGCACCGGCCGCTGGTTCGACGCGGTGATCGTCAATCTGATGCCGCCCGCGCTGCCGGAGATCCCGGGCGATCGCCCGCCGATCCGGAACCTGGGAGGCAACTGATGGGGATGAATGCGTTCCGGAAGTCCGGGCGCGGCACCAAGATGCTCGTGGCCGGTGGCATGGCCGTGGTGGTCGTGCTGGCCGGTGTGCTGTGGTGGTTGTTCGACAACTTCAACACCACCAAGATCACCGCGTACTTCGACAAGTCGATCGGCATCTACCAGGGCTCGGACGTGCGCGTCATCGGTGTGCCGGTGGGCAAGGTGGATTCCGTCGAACCGGTCGGTGACCAGGTCAAGGTCACCATGTCGGTGGGTCGCGAGTACGACATTCCGGCCGATGCGAAGGCCGCCCAGATCACGCCGTCGGTGGTGTCGGACCGCTACATCCAGCTCACCCCGGTGTACAAGGGCGGGCCGAAGATGCCCCGCACCGCGACCATCCCGAAGGAGCGCACCGCGACTCCGGTCGAGGTCGATCGGCTGTACAAGTCGATCACTCAGCTCTCGGATGCGTTGGGCCCCAACGGCGCCAACAAGGACGGCGCCCTGAACGAGCTGGTGCGCACGGGTGCGGCCAACTTCGCGGGCAACGGCGAGGCGTTGCAGAACAGCCTGGCGCAGCTGTCGCATGCGGCGCGCTACCTGTCCGACGCGCGCGGCGACATCTTCGACACCATCAAGAACCTGCAGGTCTTCGTGCGCACGCTCGCCGAGAACGATCAGCAGGTGCGGCAATTCAACGCGCAGCTGGCGGATCTGGCGGGCTTCCTCGCCGACGAGCGCCAGAATCTGGGCCAGGCGCTGAACCTGCTGTCGATCGGGCTCGGCGACGTGGCCCGGTTCATCGATGACAACCGAGAGCTGGTGGCGCAGAACGCCGAGGCGCTCACGACGCTCACCCAGACCCTGGCCGATCAGCGCCAAGACGTCGCGAACCTGCTGCCCGTACTGCCGCTGGCGCTGAGCAACCTGATCAACGTGCACAACGGCGAGTCCGGCACGCTGGACATGCGCGCCAATTTCACCGATCTGCAGAACCCGTTCGGCGTCGTCTGCAAGATGCTCGACCTCGGTCAATTGCGGCCCGGGGACCCGAAATTCGACGCGATCAGCCGCCAGCTCCGCCCGATCCTGGATCAGTGCAAGACGATCACGGATCAGGTGAAAGAGGGCGTGGTGACGCCCTCGCTGATCCTGCCGTTCGGCATCCTCAGCGGCGAGAACCAACAGCGCGCCCCCGTCCCGGGCACCGTTCCGGGCACGCCGTCGGATCAGCAGCCGCCGTCGCAGCAGGAAGGTGGGCAGCGATGAGGGCCTCGTCCATAAGGTGGGCAGCGATGAGGGCCTCGTCCGTCATCCCGGCGTGCTTTTTGCCGGGATCTCGCAGCGGATTCCGGCCAAAAGCACGCCGGAATGACAGTGTGTATACGTCGCGCCGCGGAACGCGTAGCACCGCACGTGGATTCGTCGCCGCAACGATCATCGGCCTCTCCGCCGCGCTCGTGACTTCCTGCTCCTCCGACGGCATCTACAGCGTCCCGCTGCCCGGCGGCGCGGATATCGGTGCGCATCCGATGCACATCGACGTGCACTTCGACGACGTGCTGGACCTGGTGCCGCAGTCGGCGGTGAAGGTGGACGGCGTCGCCGTGGGCCGGGTCGACAAGATCGAGATGGCGCCCGACGGCTGGACCGCGAGCGTGCGCACCCTGGTCAATTCGTCGGTACAGCTGCCCGCCAACGCGCACGCCGAGGTGAAGCAGTCGAATCTGCTGGGCGAGAAGTTCGTGGAACTGTCCGCGCCCAGGCAGGATCCGGAGACCTCGAAGCTGAAGGACGGATCGGTCATCCCGGTGGACCGGACGCGCCACGCCACCGAGGTCGAGCAGGTGCTCGGCGCGCTGTCGCTGCTGCTCAACGGCGGCGGTGTCGCGCAATTGCAGCCGATCGTGGTGGAACTGAACAAGGCGCTCGGCGGCCGCGAGGACAAGGCGCGCTCGCTGCTGGAGCAGGCCAACACCCTCATCGACGGATTGAACCAGCAGGTCGACGACATCCAGCGGGCGCTGGACAGTCTCGGCACGCTGTCGACCCGGGTCGGCCAGCAGACCGAGCAGATCGGCAAGATCCTCGACGAACTGCCCGCGGGCATCAAGGTGCTCGACGAGCAGCGCCCGCAGCTGATCGGATTGCTGCAACAGCTGGACCGGGTCGGCCAGGCCGGGTTCGACGTGCTCGACAAGTCCAAGGACAATCTCATCCGCGACCTGCGGGCCCTGCAGCCGACGCTGCAGGAGCTGGGCCGCGCGGCGCCGGATCTGGTGACCGCCTTCCCGCTCATCCCGACCTACCCGTTCCCGGACGAGGCGATCCATTCCGCGATCGGCGGCTCGGTCAACACCTGGCTGTCGGTGGACCTGCAGATCGGCACCACGCTGTCGAATCTCGGTGTGGGCAAGCCCGATCCGGTGTACATCCCGCCGAAGTACGGGCCGCCGGTGCCGGTGAACCCGAGCAACCCGTACTACAACGGCAACGGACCGCGACCGGGCTGGCCGACGGTCTCGCTGCTGCCGCTGCCGCCCACCGTGGTCGCCCCGGCCACGGGTCGCCCGGGTGATCCGATCGGCTCGATCCTGGAGCAGTTGGGAGTGAAGCCGCGATGAGTAAGTTGGTGCGCTACCAGCTGATCGCCTTCGGGCTGATCGCGGTGCTCGGCGTCGTCTTCGTCGGCGCGAAGTACGTCAAGCTCGACCACATGCTCGGCATCGGCCAGTACCAGGTGCGGGTGACGATGAAGGAGACCGGCAACCTGTCCAAGGGCGCCGAGGTCACCTATCGCGGTGTGCCGGTCGGGCGCGTCGGCACGCAGGACATCACCCCCGACGGCGTGGTCGTCAACCTGGAGATGGACTCGGGCAAGCCCAAGGTGCCGCAGACCGCGAAGGCCGTGGTGGCCAACCGATCCGCCATCGGCGAGCAGTACGTCGACCTGGTGCCCACCACCTCCGGCGGCCCGTACCTGAAGGACGGTTCGGTGATCGACGGCGCCGAGGTGCCGATCCGCGTGGAGGACCTGCTGGCCAGCGTCAACAGCTTCGCCGGCACCACCGACCTGCAGGCGCTGTCCACCACCGTCACCGAGCTGGGCAAGGCCTTCGACGGCCAGGGCGACAACCTGCGCATCCTGGTCGACTCGCTGAACAAGTTCAGCCAGACCGGCGTGGAGGCGCTGCCGCAGACCGTCGACCTGATCCGCGACGCGCAGACCGTGCTCGGCACCCAGGCGGAGCAGTCGCCGTCGATCCGCCGCTTCAGCGACGGCCTGGACAAGCTGTCGCTGCAGCTGCGCGCCAACGATCCCGACATCCGCCGCCTGATCGGCACGGGCGCCGACGCGGGCAGATCGATCGGGGACCTGCTGACGCAGACCGCCGAGCCGCTGACCAAGGATCTGAGCAACCTGCGGTCGCTGCTGCTGGCGGTCTCGCCGAAGTACTACGCGCTGGCGCCGCTGGTGCAGATGCTGCCGCTGCTGTCGATCGGCGGCTCGGCCACCGCGCCCGGCGACAGCACCAGCCACTTCGGGCTGGTGCTCGAGACCAACAATCCGCCCGCCTGCACCGTCGGCTACGAGGGCACCCAGCGGATTCTCGAGGAGATGAAGGCGCAGAACCCGAACTTCGACGACAACCGCGACGATTTCCCGTTCAATACGGATGCGAAATGCGCTGTGCCGTTCGGGAATCCGACCGCCGTGCGCGGCGGCGAACGCGCCGACCTGGCCGATCCGAGCATCCCGCAGCCATGGGATGCCACGCCCAAGACCGACCCCGACAAGCTGAACCTGAACCCGGTCGCCGCCCAGCTGGCTCCCCTCATCGGGGTGACTCCGAAGCGGTGACGGGGGTACAGCTCCGACCCGGGCGGATGAGCCTGGGAAAATTACGACGCTAGGGTGTCGCTGTGAGTTCTGACCTGACCGACGAGTCGTCGCAAGCCGCGGCGGAGCCTTCCGCCGAAGCCGCGCCGGCGAAGGCCGGGCGCTCGGCCGATGCCGCACCGTCCACGACGCTGCGCACGGTGGCCACCGCGGTAGCTGCCGTGTGGCTGGTTGTCGCCGTGGTCGCCACCGCCTGGTTCGGCATCGGCTGGGCGCGCGCGGCCTGGTTCACCGACGGCCCCCGCGCCGATGCCCGCGACACCGCGCTGGACTCGGCGCGGCAGGCCGCGATCAACCTGTCGTCGATGAATCCCGACAATGTCGACGGCTCGATCGATCTGATGAAGTCATCGATGACCGGCGATATGCTCACCCAGCTCGACCAGAACCGCGACCGCATCAAGCAGGCCGCCGAGAACTCCAAGACCAAGATCGAGGCCAAGGTCGTCGGCGCCTCGCTGAGCTCGCTCAACAGCGAACGCGACAAGGCCACCGCGATCGTGGTGCTGCAGCTGACCCAGACCGCGCCGAACGTCCCGGCGCAGTCGTTCCGGGCCACCTGGACGCTGGACATGGCCGAGGCGGGCGACACCTGGAAGACCGAGCAGGCGAATTCGCTGGGTCAGATGGTCCCGCTGAACGCGCCCGATCTCGCGGGCGCTCCCGGACAGTCCGGCCCAGGTCAGCCCGCCCCCGGAGACACCCCCGCGCCTCCCGCCGGTGACGCGCCGCAGGGCCAGCCCGGATCGTAGGAGGTATTCGCCATGAACTCGCGCCGCCCCGTCAACAAGATCTCGCCGCGGATGAAGCCCTCGGAGGGCACTCCGAAATCGTCCGAGCCCGCCGAGCGCCCGGCCCGCAAGCGCTCCACCACCGCTCGCCCGGGGGCGCGGACGAGTGGGACCACATCCCGGTCCGCCGCGACCTCGTCCCTGCCTGCCGCCGATACGCCCTCTCGGTCGGCCGCCGGTCCCTCGCCCCGGTCGGCCGCTGGTTCCTCGCCCCGGTCGGCCGCTGGTTCCTCGCCCCGGTCGGCCGCTGGTTCCTCGCCCCGGTCGGCCGCTGGTTCCTCGCCCCGGTCGGCCGCTGGTTCCTCGCCCCGGTCCGCTGCTGGTACGTCGTCCGGGTCCGCTGCTGGTAGGTCGTCCCGGTCTGCTGTTGGTACGTCGTCCCGGTCCGCCGCCGACACTTCTTCGGGCGGGTCCGCCACTACTTTTTTCCGGCATGCTTTTGGCCGGAATCGCTCGTCGTGGGGCCTCGCGCTCGGCATGCTGGTGGCCGCCGCGGTGCTCACCGCCTTCGCGGCGATCGCGGCGTTCCGGCCCGGCGTGGCCGACGGCAACGAGGCGTTCGTGGACACCGGGGCGACCCAGGAGGTGTCGGCCGCGGCGGACCACGCGCTGAAGACGGTCTACTCCTACGACGCGAAGAGCATCGGCGGATACAAGGACGCCGTGCACAAGGTCGTCACCGGCAAGATGCTCACCGATTTCGACAAATTCGCCGACACCACCGTCTCGGCCGTGCAGCAGGCGCAGTCGACCGCACAGGCGACCGCCGACCCGATCGGTGTGACGTTGCTCACCGAGGATCGCGCCGAGTTGCTGGTCAACCTGACCGTGAGCTCCACCAAGAACAACGTTCCACAGGAAAGCGCGTCGGGTCCGATCGTGCTGCACATGGAGAAGGTCAACGGCGCCTGGCTGGCCGCCGAAATCTCCGACCGCTGAGCAAACGACTGGCAATCGCTACAGCTCAGTGGGTGATTAACCAGGGCTGCAGGCGATCTCGCGGCGGGGCCAGCAGCGGATTTGCCCCCGTGCACACTTGACGAGTTTCGTCCGACCCGTCACGCTATTCACAACAGCGGCAGCTGTCACAGGGCTTGGGGCCCGGGTGGATTCGCCGCCGAAGGCCCGAACGCAGCCAGCGGGAAACGGGTCCGGCGCGCCAGCCGTCCGAAACGCGGTTCGGATGGTACTTTGACACCCCCTCTGTAGGGGTGTAGTTTTGGACGTTGCGCTGGCTGCCTCCTGTCCATACCTCGATCGCACAACGAGAGTTCCACCGTCCTGGTGTTACTTCCGTCTTTTGCTGTTCGGGTTTCGTTCGGGGCGCGACCAGCGGAATTCGTAGCAAAGACAAGCGACGGTCGTTGTGGTGCCTCGTACGTACAGGCACTACAGCGGCCCGCGTGAGGTGCTGGAAGGACGCATCTTGGCAGTCTCCACCCAGACCAAGGCCGGTATCCCCGGAGCCCCGAAGCGGGTGTCTTTCGCGAAGATCCGCGAACCCTTGGAGGTTCCGGATCTTCTCGATCTACAAACCGAATCGTTCGATTGGCTGGTCGGCGCACCGGATTGGCGGGAACGGGCCGGTGCCCGCGGCGACGTCACCCCCGTCGGTGGCCTCGAGGAGGTGCTCGAGGAGCTCTCGCCGATCGAGGATTTCTCGGGTTCGATGTCTCTGTCCTTCTCCGACCCGCGCTTCGAAGAGGTCAAGGCCTCCATCGAGGAGTGCAAGGACAAGGACATGACCTACGCGGCGCCGTTGTTCGTGACCGCGGAGTTCATCAACAACAACACCGGTGAGATCAAGTCTCAGACGGTCTTCATGGGCGATTTCCCGATGATGACCGACAAGGGCACGTTCATCATCAACGGCACCGAGCGCGTCGTGGTCTCGCAGCTGGTCCGCTCGCCCGGTGTGTACTTCGACGAGTCCATCGACAAGGGCACGGAGAAGCTGCTGCACAGCGTCCGCGTGATCCCGAGCCGGGGCGCGTGGCTGGAGTTCGACGTCGACAAGCGCGACACCGTGGGTGTGCGCATCGACCGCAAGCGCCGTCAGCCGGTCACCGTGCTGCTGAAGGCGCTGGGCATGACGACCGAGGAGATCGCCGAGCGCTTCGGCTTCTCCGAGATCATGATGTCCACCCTGGAGAAGGACAACACCGCCGGGCAGGACGAGGCGCTGCTCGACATCTACCGCAAGCTGCGTCCGGGCGAGCCGCCGACGAAGGAGTCGGCGCAGACCCTGCTGGAGAACCTGTTCTTCAAGGAGAAGCGCTACGACCTGGCCCGCGTCGGCCGCTACAAGGTCAACAAGAAGCTGGGGCTGAATGCCGGCGAGCCGGTCACCGGTTCGGTGCTGACCCGCGAGGACATCGTCGCGACCATCGAGTACCTGGTGCGCCTGCACCAGGGCGACCGGGTCATGACGGCTCCGGGCGGCGTCGAGGTCGGGGTCGAGGTGGACGATATCGACCACTTCGGCAACCGTCGCCTGCGCACCGTCGGCGAGCTGATCCAGAACCAGATCCGGGTCGGCCTGTCCCGCATGGAGCGCGTCGTGCGCGAGCGCATGACGACCCAGGACGTCGAGGCCATCACGCCGCAGACCCTGATCAACATCCGTCCCGTCGTGGCCGCGATCAAGGAGTTCTTCGGCACCTCGCAGCTGTCGCAGTTCCTGGACCAGAACAACCCGCTGTCGGGCCTGACCCACAAGCGCCGCCTGTCGGCGCTGGGCCCGGGTGGTCTGTCGCGTGAGCGCGCGGGCCTGGAGGTCCGCGACGTGCACCCGTCGCACTACGGCCGCATGTGCCCGATCGAGACGCCGGAAGGCCCGAACATCGGCCTGATCGGCACGCTGTCGGTGTTCGCGCGGGTCAACCCGTTCGGCTTCATCGAGACGCCGTACCGCAAGGTCGCGAACGGCCGGGTCACCGACGAGGTTGTCTACCTGACCGCCGACGAGGAAGACCGCCACGTCCGCGCCCAGGCGAACTCGCCGATCGACGACGACGGCAACTTCATCGATGAACGCGTGCTGGCTCGCCGCGGCAACGAGGAGATGGAGTTCGTCTTCCCGAACGAGGTCGACTACATGGACGTCTCGCCGCGCCAGATGGTGTCGGCGGCGACGGCCATGATCCCGTTCCTCGAGCACGATGATGCCAACCGCGCGCTCATGGGTGCGAATATGCAGAAGCAGGCGGTGCCGCTGATCCGCGCGGAGTCGCCGCTGGTCGGCACGGGCATGGAGCTGCGCGCCGCCGTGGACGCGGGCGATATGGTCGTGAACGAGAAAGCTGGTGTGGTGGAGGAGGTTTCGGCTGACTACATCACTGTGATGCACGATGATGGTACTCGTAAGTCTTATCGGATGCGTAAGTTCTCGCGTTCCAATCAGGGCACCTGCGCCAACCAGCGTCCGATCGTGGACGAGGGGCAGCGGGTCGAGGTCGGTCAGGTGTTGGCCGATGGTCCGTCCACCGACAACGGTGAGATGGCCCTCGGTAAGAACCTCCTCGTCGCGGTGATGCCGTGGGAGGGCCACAACTACGAGGACGCGATCATTCTGTCGCAGCGTCTCGTGGAGGAGGATGTCCTCACCTCGATCCATATCGAGGAGCACGAGATCGATGCTCGCGATACGAAGCTCGGTGCCGAGGAGATCACCCGGGATATCCCGAACGTCTCCGACGAGGTCCTCGCCGACCTCGACGAGCGGGGCATTGTGCGTATCGGTGCGGAGGTCCGCGACGGTGACATCCTGGTCGGCAAGGTCACTCCGAAGGGTGAGACCGAGCTGACCCCGGAGGAGCGGCTGCTGCGCGCGATCTTCGGTGAGAAGGCGCGCGAGGTGCGTGATACGTCGTTGAAGGTGCCGCACGGTGAGTCGGGCAAGGTCATCGGTATCCGCGTGTTCTCCCGCGAGGACGACGATGATCTGCCGCCGGGTGTGAACGAGTTGGTGCGTGTGTATGTGGCGCAGAAGCGCAAGATCCAGGATGGTGACAAGCTCGCCGGTCGGCACGGTAACAAGGGTGTGATCGGGAAGATCCTGCCGAAGGAGGACATGCCGTTCATGCCCGACGGCACGCCGGTGGACATTATTTTGAACACCCATGGTGTGCCGCGTCGTATGAACATCGGCCAGATCCTGGAAACCCATCTCGGCTGGGTGGCCAAGGCGGGCTGGAAGGTCGAGGGCAATCCGG